>JBEGLG010000230.1:0-6743 GCA_041183645.1 Actinomycetota bacterium
TCCGGTGCGATCGACCTTGACGACCGCCAGGTCGTAATCGGGGCTCGCGCCGACGAGCTTGCCGGTGGCTGTCTTGCCATCAGCAAAGGTCACGCTGATGCTGCCGTCCTTGCCCGCGGGCCCGGCGACGTGATTGTTCGTGACGATGTAGCCGTCAGGGCTGATGACGAATCCCGAGCCGGTGCCCGAGCCATCGGCGCCCGTGACATCGAGCTGAACGACCGCCGGCTGCACCGCTGCCGCGAGAGCAACGACGGAGTCACCCGTGACCGGAGTGACGACTGCACCCGAAGCACCGGATGCGGTGGCGACGGCGGACGACGAGTTATTGCTGGCCACGGTGTAGCCCACGGCGCCACCGACAGCGCCGCCGAGAAGCGCTGTGACGGCTGCGCCGCCGATGACCGCGGCACCGAGACGGGACTTCTTCGGCGCCGGCGCCGAGTACTGGGATACGGGCTGCGCAACGCTCGGCTGGTCAGCCTGGGGCATGCCCGCGGGGGTTATGGGGGTGGTCACGATCTCCTCCTTCTGAGTCGGCACATTCCGACTTCATCCATTCGAACCCACAATCCCCTCGGCGTCATCCCCTCAAACCCCCTTGCGGCCAGTCCTGACGCTCCCCTTACACAGGCCTGACGTGACGGACACGTCTGATCTGGCCCGACCCCACGGGAACCTGGGCGATGGCAGAGGAGTCCAAGCCGGTGGTCACCTGACCGAGCACGGGTGGGGCATCCTTAGCCAGTGAGTACAGGGAGCGGAATGACGCGCAGGGCGATGAAGGGCATCTCGGCTGCCCTGGTGTCGCTGACCGTGGTCGCCGCCTCGTTCTGGGCGACATCGGCGGCCGCCGACACGATTGCCGATCCGGCAGTCGCCGCGAGCCCGTCGCCGACAGCTACTCCGACCGACTCGGCCACCGCGACCCCGAGCGACTCAGCATCAGCGCTACCCCCGAGCGCCGACATGGGCAGGTACATCGTCACCGTCGATCCCGGCGCCCAGAGCTCAGTCGCGCAGGCAGTGACGGATGCCGGCGGAATCGTCACGGCCACCTACGACAAGGCCATGGACGGGCTCGCAGTCGAGATGTCGCCGGCTGATGCGGCGGCGCTACGCGATGAGAGCAATGTCGTCAGCGTCGAGGTTGATCAGCCGGTTTCGATGAGCACCGGTGCCGTGATCGGCGACGCCGGTTGCTCGCTTTACAGCCTCCCGCGAGGCGACGACATCGGCACCGGAGCGGTGAACCTCGGCTTCTCGGTGAACTGGTTCGGCACGAGCTACAGCCAGATCCTCATCAATAACAATGGCGGCATCTCTTTCAATGACGGTGGCGGCAGCTTCACGAACTACGCGGGCATCGATCTGCGCACCACGACGCGACCGTTGGTGCTTCCGCTGTTCACCGATATCGACACGCGCAACGTCACGACGTCGGCAGTCACGTACGGCCCACTGAGCTCGTCCTTCGGCAGCTCACTTCACGGCTACTGCGTGAACTGGCTGAACGTAGGCCGTTACTCGCAGAGTGCCCCGTACTACTCGGCCCAGCTGCTCATTCTCGATCGAGGCAATGGCGACGTTGACCTCGTCTTCAACTACAGCAATATCGATCCCGCCACAACAGGCTCGGGTCTGGAGATCGGCTATGCGGATCCCACGACATCAGCGAACGACCTCCGTTTTCAGTACAGCGGATACTCGAGCCCCAATCCGTACATCAACGGCGGGGCTGCTGCGCTGATCTCGCACTCGGATCTCCCGGCCGGCTCCGCAGTGCCGTCCGAGGTAGGGCGTTATGCCTACGCGATTCGCACCGGCGCTTCACCGACCGCAACCCCGACCGCGACAGCATCCGCATCGCCTACGGCAACGACTCCTTCGCCCTGTGGCTCGAGCACGCCCGCGGGAACTCAGGGCTGTGCACCCTGGGGGCTGGACCGCCTCGACCAGCGATCCCTTCCGCTGGATACCACCTTCACTCCCGCCGGAACGGGCTCGGGCGTTCGTGCCTATGTCATCGACACCGGCATCTACGCGAGCAGCGACTTCAGCTCGCGTCTTGTCACCGGCTACGACTTCGTCGACAACGACACCAACGCGACCGACTGCCACGGCCATGGCACCCACGTGGCCGGCACCATCGCCGGCACGACCTACGGAGTTGCCAAGAGCGCGACCCTCATACCCGTCCGAGTTCTCGACTGCACCGGTTCGGGCTACACCAGCGACGTCATCGCCGGCATCAACTGGGTAATCACCGATCACCAGAACAACCCGGGCAGTCCCGCGGTCGCCAACATGAGTCTTGGCGGAGGCGCGAACAAGTCGATGGACGACGCGGTCGCAGCAGCGGTTGCCGCGGGCGTGACGATGGTCGTGGCCGCAGGCAACAGCAACGCTGATGCCTGCACGCAGAGCCCGGCTCGCGAGGTAAGCGCCATCACCGTCGGCGCCATCGACAGCACGGATACCCGTGCGTCCTTCTCCAACTACGGAACCTGCGTTGACATCTTCGCGCCAGGCGTGGGCATCACGTCCGATGGAATCACCGGGCCGACCTCCACGGCCACGATGAGCGGTACCTCCATGGCCTCGCCGCATACGGCCGGCACGGCCGCCGTCTATCTCGGCCTGCACCCCACCGACACTCCAGCGCAGGTCGTTTCCGCTCTGCAGGCGAGCGCCTCGATCGGGGTATCGAGCGCCGGTACCGGCAGCCCTGACTATCTGCTCTACGCGCGCTCCTTCGTCACCAACAGTGCGAGCCCCTCCGCATCGACCGGCGGAAGCAGCGGCGGATCAAGTGGTGGCTCGTCCGGCGGCGGCAGCAGCTCGGGCGGCGGCTCATCCGGCGGTGGCGGAGGAGGTGGAGGCGGTGATGCCGACATCCTCGAAGTACGCCCGGCCTTCGGCCCGACTACGGGCGGCAACACGATCAACATCCTCGGCTACGGCTTCTGGGGCACCAGCGCGGTGAGCATCGGCGGCAAGCCGGCGAGCTTCAAGGTCATCAACGCCGCGAACATCGAGGTCGTGACTCCCCCGGGAGTCGCAGGATGGCAGGACGTCATCGTGACCCTCGCCGTGGGTCGCGCGGTTGCCCTCGGCGGATACCGCTATGAGTCGCCCGTGATTCCGCCTCCGGGTCAGGTCGTGATCCAGTCCTCGGCATCCTCGGCAACCGTGCCTGCGGCTGCGGTGTCTTCGGTGCCGATTGCTCGCGCATCCGTCAGCTCGGTGCGCCTATCAGCCCACGGCACCATGTCGGTCTCGCTGAGGGTGGCGGGTGCGGTCAAGGGACTCTCCGTTTCCCTGTTCAAGGCTGGTACCAGGGTGCGCGGAGGAAAGGTCACCCGCACGGGAAGTGTTGCCTTCACGGGCGTGCCTGCGAACTCAGGTGCCTACACGGTCGTTCTCAGCAAGGCAGGCAAGGTCGTGTCACGCACATCGCAGCTGCTCATCACTGCTCCTCGCCGCTGACTCAGCTGGCGCGCGTGCGGTTGAATGACCTCATGCTGCTCACCACCGACCCGCGCGCTGCCGCAGTTCGCCTGCGCGATGCGGGGCTGGTTGCCGTGCCAACCGAGACTGTCTACGGACTGGCCGCACGCGCCGATGATCCCCATGCCGTGGCGCGCATCTACGCAGCGAAGGGTCGGCCCGCCGACCACCCCCTGATCGTCCATGTCGCGAACGCACTCGCGCTGGACGAGTGGGCGGCTGTCATTCCCGCCTATGCCCACAAGCTCGCAGCAGCGTTCTGGCCCGGCCCGATGACACTTGTCGTGACACGGAGCGCGCGCGCCGGTGACTTCATCACCGGTGGGCAGGATTCCGTGGCCGTGCGCGTCTCCTCGCATCCGATGATGGACGACACCTTGCGAGCACTGATCACGCTGACTAATGATCCCGCGATCGGAATCGCGGCCCCGAGCGCGAACCGCTTCGGCAGGGTGAGCCCGACAACCTCGCAGCATGTGCTCGACGAGTTCACGGGAATCCTCGGAGATGACGATCTCGTGCTCGAGGGCGGTATGAGCGACGTCGGTGTCGAGTCGACCATCATCGACTGCACCGACGACATCCCCCGTCTGCTGCGCGCTGGCGCGATCTCGATCGACGATATTGAGCGCGTCACCGGCATCACGCCCGGCACGACGTCAACCGTGCGCGCCTCCGGCACGCTCGAGTCCCACTACTCGCCGACCGCGGAGGTCGTCATCACCGACGCCGAGGGGCTCGCGGCCAGTCACTCCACCGACGAGGCTCGAGTTGGCGTGCTGGCGCTGGCGAATATCGCCACCCCGCCAGGCATGGTGCGCCTGTCAGCGCCCGCGACGAATGACGAGTACGCGCACGTGCTCTACTCCGCCCTGCGCGAGGCCGATGCGCTGCGGCTGACCACCGTTCTCGCGGTGCTGCCCGATGCCACCGGCCTGGGGGCAGCGATCATCGACCGCCTGCGCAGGGCCGCCCACCGCTGATTCGACCTCCGCTACGAGGGGATCACCCCATTTTGGCTCCCCGTGGGGCCTGCCCTATGCTTATGCGGTCGCCAACGGCACCCGGTCGACGGAGACACAGGTCCCCATCGTCTAGTGGCCTAGGACACCGCCCTTTCACGGCGGCAGCACGGGTTCGAATCCCGTTGGGGATACGCACCACCGCACCACCAGTAAGGCCCCGTAGCGCAGTCGGTTAGCGCGCCGCCCTGTCACGGCGGAGGTCGCCGGTTCGAGCCCGGTCGGGGTCGCCACACAGCGAAGGCCAGCGAAAGCTGGCCTTCCTGCATTTATGGGGCTAAGTCGATGCCGCGAGTTGTGGTGCGCCGATCAGGCGCGCTTCCACACCAGCTTTCCCTTGGATCTCGCGCACTTCAGGCTGCCCGTGCGCTGACCTGCTTTCGAGCACTTGGTGCCCGCTGCAATTCCCGAGGACGCAGACTTCGTCGGAGCACCGACGGTGAGGATGTTTGTCGCAATCGCCACTGCAGGCTCCGTCGCATCCGAGTTCGCGTGCGTGGAGCCGAACTTGACCGCGGCGGCAGCGCCATCGGCAGCGCCCCAGGCACGATCCGAGGTCACCGGCACGTAGACCTCCCAGATGTCACCGCGGTTGAGCACCTTGTCATTTACGGCGAACGTGTTTCCGCCGAGATCCTTCGGCTTCTGGCGGCACGTGCCGTCCACCACGAGCTGGAACGGCACGGGCGAATCAGAGAACAGGCCATTGGGCGCGATACGGCAGAAGATCGGAGAGCTCTGCGAATCCACGATGCGCACGCCTGCGGGAAGGGTGACCGCGGAGACGAATTCATCCTGGGTCACCGTTCCCGAGATCACCGGGAAGTTCGTCGTGAGCTTGAGATACGTGGTGCCCGACACCGGACGACCTCCGTCATCGAGGAGCACATCGACGCGGTGAGTGGAGTAGCGCGGATGCGAGGCGCCGTACGACATGTTGATGAACTGAATGACATCGGCCTGATCGCCCGCCTGCCAGTAGGCCGGGTTATCGAGGACCGCCGACATGTCGGTAGCCGACGCGGCTGGCGCGGTGATCAGGGTGCCGCCCGCGAGAGCGGTGGCAGCGAGAAGGGAACCCGAGGCAAGAGCCACCAGGGAACGTGTGCGCATGACGTGCCTTTCCTGAGGGGCCCCCGTGCTCGGCGCCGGATGCCCAATCCGATGCGGCCCACTCCGGGCGTCGGCAGCCATCAGTGGGAGATGACTGCCCTCGCGGGCGGGCTCCCCTTCGGTATCGGCAGCGTTCGCGGAACAGTCACCGAACGCTGGGCACTTACCTGTCGGTGAAGCCTCCCGGACCCCGGTCAGGAGGGGGTCCGGCCCGCGCTAGACTCCTCCTGCTCGGTTTCCGAGTGCACGACCGCCTCCTCGTGAGGCACGGCCAGGTAGCTCAGTTGGTACGAGCGTCCGACTGAAAATCGGAAGGTCGGCGGTTCGACCCCGCCCCTGGCCACCATGAGCCCCGTGTCGGGGGCCATTCGCGTCACCCCCGCCTAGTGATTTCCCTAGGCCTCCGTGTCTTGACAGGGCAGGGGAGGATAGACAGGTTCCATCACTGCCCGATCCTGACCGGAAGTTGTCGAAAATGCGCCTGTCCCGAGTTGCTTCCGTCGTCGCCTGCCTCGCAGTGCTGGCGGTCGGCCTTCCTGCCACTACCCAGGCCGGAGTACTGCAGCCTCGCGCCAAGGCCGCGGGAACTCCCGCCCAGATCCTGCGCACTGTCCCCGCTGCTGCTGCTCTGCGGGTCGGATACAAGCCGGGCAGCTTCCCCGTCCAGAACCCGATGGCCAAGGACTCGCGCGGGTGCACCCTCCGCAATCAGCTCCTTATCAAGACCGCAGTCAAGCGCCCCCGCGTCGGGGCCGGCTGCAAGCTGACCGGCGGCACATGGTCGCTCGACTTCGGCGCGCGCACCGAGACCAACCCAGCCAAGGTGCGCGTGACTCGCCTGATTCCCGATGTGTACGTGTACGGGCAGGGCGGCTACATGTGGAACGCGAAGCAGCGGGCGGCCTACTCCAGTTATGTCGCCTCGAGTGCGGCCACGCGCATCGGCTATCGCGCCAGCTCACCGGCCATCAACTCCTCAAGCTGGGCAGTAACTTCCATGAGTGGCGACGGCTTCGTCAAGAAGATCTACACGACACTCGTGCGCACGAGTGACCCCACTTCCGCCGAGCTCGATGCACTCAAGAAGCAGAATCCCGT
>JBEGLG010000231.1:0-25851 GCA_041183645.1 Actinomycetota bacterium
CCTCAAGGCTGCGGGGCGGGTCAGCGTGGTCGCCTCCATCGGCTACCTCGCCTTCCTTACCGGGCCTGCGGTCATCGGGATCATCGCCGATCACACTGGCGTGCTCCGCGCGCTGAGCCTCACTGCCTTCCTGCTCGTGATCGGCTTCCTCGCCGTGGGAGCAACGAAGCCGCTGCCCGGCGCAGCCGACAGCGCGCACTGACGTCAATCACGCGCCCGGTGTGCACCGAGCCCTAATCTGAGGTTCACGAGGTCGTGCTTGCGACGTCGGCTCACCGAGAGGACTCACCCGCATGAGCAACGCTGCCGCAAAGCGCGCCGCATCCATCAAGGGCTTCTGGCGCATGGTGCTGGGCTTCGTCATCGTCTGGATCATCTGCGTGATCGTCTGGGCACTCACCGGCCAGGGCTACTTCTGGCCGCTGTGGCCGGCTCTGGGCATGATTATCGGCGCGATCTACGCGGGCATTCGCATTTCGCGCATGCCTAAGAGCTGACGCACGTCAATGACGCGGGCGTCGTTCTCAGCCGTCGGTGTGAAGTAACCAAGCACGGGCACCGCCGACCATCGCTGCCGTGTTCGGCACGATGACGACGTCGTCGCCGAGCTTGCTCAGCACGATCGGCGTGATGTGGCGGGAGTTACCGCCGCCGATGTAGAGCCGATCCCACATGAACACCGGGCGCAAGCCGTCGACGACTCGCGCAATGCGCCGCGACCAGAGCGCATCGCCAAGTCGGCGACGCTCGTGCTCGCCGATGTAGGTGTCGTAGGAGAGTCCCCAGCGCACGGGCGCCTGGGACATCTCGAGGTGCGGTGCGAGATGCCCGCCGTCGTAGATCGCGCAGCCCAGCCCGGTGCCGAGAGTCAGCACGAGCTCGAGGCCCTGGCCGGCGATCACACCTGCCGCGTGAACCTCGGCATCATTGAGAACGCGGGTCGGGATGCCGAAGGCCGCCTCGAGGGCTGCCTTCACGTCGAAGCCCTCCCACTGCTCCACCAGCTCGGGCAGCACTCGGGTGCGCGGCCCCGACTTGGTGATGTAGTGCGGAGTGGTGATGACCACGCCGTGGCGGATCATGCCCGGCATGCCCACCGTGGCTCGATCGGCCTTCGGAAGCTCGGCGGCCAGGTCGACGAGGGTCTGGACGAACAACTCGGTCGACAGGGGGTAGGGCGTGGGGACCCGGATCGGATGGGCCCGCATCGTGCCTGCCTCGTCGAGGACGGAGGCCTTGATCCCGCCGCCTCCGCAGTCGATGGCCAACGTCGTTGTCATGGCCGAAAGTCTGCCCGATAACCTATGCGGGCAGCACGGTGGTTCCCTGATCCGGCCATAAGGCAGAATTGGGGCGGTTGCATGGAGGCGTCGCCTAGTCCGGTCTATGGCGCCGCACTGCTAATGCGGTTTGGGTTTAACGCCCATCGCGAGTTCAAATCTCGCCGCCTCCGCCACCTGTCAGGGGCGTCCTCTCGGGGGCGCCCCTGACGCATATGTAGTCCCGGTGTCCGCTGCGTGGGTGCCCGCCTACGCTGGCCGAATGGACATGGAGCAGATCGCCGCCGCCTACGCCCGAGCAACGGAGGAGTTCGATCTCCTGGCGAGCTCAGTTCCGCCGGAAAGCCTCGATGCTCACCTCCCCGGCGAGTGGTCGGCCCGCCAGATCATTCATCACATGGCCGATAGCGAGGCACAGTCATATGCCCGACTGCGGCGCCTCGTGGCCGAGCCCGCCGGCAGCGTGATCCAGGGCTACGACGAGGGTGCCTGGGCTGAGTGCGAGGCACTGGGCTACGAGTCGCTCCCGGTCGAGAACTCCCTGGCGGTCTTCAGGGCAGTGCGGGCCGGCTCCCTCGACGTTCTCCGCCGGCTGACCCTGGCCGATCTGGAGAGGCAGGGGGTGCATACCGAGTCGGGGGAGTACTCGGTGCGCACCTGGATCGCCAACTACACCGCGCACCCGATCGATCACGCCGATCAGCTCCGGAGGGCGCTGGGAGCAGCCTCTGCCTGAGCCTCGTGAGGGCGATTTAGGCCCGGAGCCGCCAGCCTGTAGACTCTCCGACGGTCGTTCGCGACTAAGCGCCCGTAGCTCAATGGATAGAGCACTTGACTACGGATCAAGAGGTTGCACGTTCGAGTCGTGCCGGGCGCACTCGTTATCCCTCGCACTTCTCGCCGACGTGTGGGGGATTTCGTTTTTCCTTGGCTCAGGAATAGCGCTCAGGCCGGGGTGGTTGCAAGATGCGTACGAGCCCGCGCGACGAAGGAGCAGCCATGGCAGAAGCAGCAATCACGATGTACGGCGCCGAATGGTGCGGTGACTGCCGCCGGTCGAAGCGACTCCTCGACTCCCTCGGCGTGGCCTACGAGTACATCGACGTGGCCAATGATGATGCGGGCAAGGATGCCGCGATCGAGATCAGCGGCAAGCAGTCCATTCCGGTAATTACCTTCAGCGACGGCACGTATGCGGTGGAGCCATCCGATATCGACTTACGCGCAAAGATCGAGGCGCTCGGCCTGCTGTAGGCCAAGCGCCTCGATCTGTCAGGCGAAACGTGCTGACTACGGAGTCGTCGTCAGCTGGAACTGGAAGCTGATGAACTCGCCGCCGGTGTCGCCGACATTGTTCGGGTTGGTGTCGTAACCCACGCGGTAACCCCAGGTACCGAGCACGCTGAGGTCAGCAAGGATCTCGAAGGAGCGGTCCTTCTTGATTGTTGTGGTGATGCCCAGATCCTTGAACTCACCGCTGCCCTTCCTGTCGGACGGGAAGAATCGCTGGAGGCTGATCACCTGACCGGGCTTGGCAATCTTGGGTGCCTTGCCACTGATCGTGACGGTCGAACCTGCCGAGGCCTTCGTGGGCGAGACAGTGGCCGTACCGGGCTCCCAGGCAGTGAGGTTCGGCTTCTTGGGGAAGCCCGCTGCCTTCAGTTCTGCGGAGTCGTACTTGATGACCTTGGCCGACACCGATGCGGAAGCCGGCGATGCCGTCATCACGATCGGTGTGACGACGAGTGCGGCGCCGAGCAGAGCCGCGCCGAGCTTGGTGGACTTCTTCATGGTTTCCCCTCGTTGGTGTACCTCAGTTCTACCCGCGACCTTAGAGGCCCCAGCCGCGGGAATTCGGATTTTGTCCTGCTTTCGAGGCCAACAGCATTCCCCACCCGACAGACCTGCCCGGACTGCCCGGCGGTCATCGCCCCTTCGTGAATGCGGGAGGATAGGCCCGTGGCCGGTCGCAATCTCATCAATGTCGAATCAGTGACCAAGGCCTACGGCCATCGGCCCCTTCTCGACAAGGTCTCCCTAGGCGTGGGCGAGGCCGATCGCATCGGCATCGTCGGCCGCAATGGCGCGGGGAAGAGCACCTTGCTGCGAGTGCTCGCGCAGACCGAGAAGGCCGACGACGGCCGCGTGAGCATGGGCAATGACGTCCGACTGGGCTTCCTGCGCCAGCGCGATGACTTCGCGCCCGATCTCACCGTGCTCGAAGCGGTAGTCGGCGATCGCCCTACGCACGAATGGGCCGTCGATCCGAATGTGCGCGAAGTACTCGAAGGGTTACTCGGCGGCTTCGACGAGGAGCTGCTCGCTCGCACCCTCGGCACGATGTCCGGCGGCGAGCGGCGCCGAGTGGATCTCGCCCGGCTGCTCGTGACCGATCTTGATGTGCTGCTTCTCGACGAGCCGACGAACCATCTCGATGTCGAAGTCATCGCCTGGCTTGCTGCATATCTCAAGACGCGACCGCGCCTGGGCCTCCTCGTGGTCACGCATGATCGCTGGTTCCTCGACGAGGTCTGCGAGAACATGTGGGAGGTCGTCGACGGTGGCGTGGAGGAGTACGACGGCGGCTACAGCGCCTACGTGCTCGCGAAGGCTGAGCGCATGCGACAGGCATCGGTAAGCGAGCAGCGTCGCAACATGCTGATCCGCAAGGAGCTCGCCTGGTTGCGTCGCGGAGCACCTGCTCGCACCTCGAAGCCGAAGTTCCGTATTGATGCGGCGAACGAGCTGATCACGGCCGAGCCGCCGCCCCGCGACAAGATCGAGCTTCTCTCATTCGCCGATGCCCGGCTGGGCAAGACGGTCTATGAAGTGCATGACGGGCAGCTCAAGGCCGGCGACAAGCTCTTGATCGAGCGCTTCAACTGGAACATCGGCCCCGGTCAGCGCATCGGCGTTCTCGGATCCAACGGTGCCGGCAAGACCACGCTGATTCGCATGCTCCAAGGCGAGGTCAAGCTGGCGCAAGGCAAGCTCGTCACCGGAGTCACGGTCAAGCCGGCCTACCTCTCGCAGCATCTCGAGGAGCTCAATCCGAAGTGGCGAGTGCTCGAGGCAGTGGAGCATGTGGCCAATCGCGTCGATCTCGGCAAGGGCCGCGAGCTCTCGGCCTCGCAGCTCTGCGAGCGGCTGGGCTTCGGCGCCGACTCGCAGTGGACTCCTGTCGGCGACCTCTCGGGCGGAGAGCGCCGTCGGCTTCAGCTCACTCGCCTCTTGATGGGCGGACCGAATGTCCTCGTGCTCGATGAGCCCACCAATGACTTCGACATCGAGACTCTTGGCGCACTCGAAGATCTTCTCGATGGCTTTGCCGGCACGCTCATCGTGATCTCGCATGATCGGTTCTTCCTCGAGCGCGTGTGCGATGACTTCTTCGGGCTCGTCGGAGATCTGCACTTGCGCGATCTCACCGGTGGTGTCGATGACTATCTCGAGCGCTTGCGAGCAAGAAAGGCCGCGCCGGCGGCGAAGGGCGTCTCCAACAATGCGGGCGCTCCGGCAGGCAACAGTGCTGCGCAGGATCGCCTGAACCAGAAGGAGATGGCGAAGCTCGAGCGCCAGATCAAGAAGTTCGATGAGCGCGAGACGAAGTTGCATGCCGATCTGGCGACTCATGCGACTGACTTCGAGAAGGTCGCTGCGCTCAATGAGGAGCTTCGCGAGGTGCAGAGAGCGAAGGAAGAGGCCGAGGAAGCCTGGCTCGCGCTGGCTGAGTAGTGCTCACGCTCGCCTACGGTGACCATCATTCGGCCGCCGTCGGCGAACGGCGCAGCCCGCTGGGTGCGCGATCAGGGCGCCAGGAGCCAGAGCACCGGCAGGGCGATCATGGCGAGCGCAGTGATCAGCACGAGTGCTTGAGACCAGCGAGGGCTTCGCCACCGGCCGAGCTGGGCGCTGTCGCGCGCCAGCCACCAGATCACCAGCAGCAGGAACGGTGCAACAAGCCCATTGACCAGGGCGGCGATGAACAGGAAATGCAGGGGATTGACGCCCGTGTAGCCGAGCAGGAGGCCTACGGCGATAGAGGCCACGATCACCGCGTAGAACGCCTTCGCCTGACTGGGTCGCCGCTCGAGACTCTCCGTCCAGCCGAAGCTCTCGCTCATCGCGTAGGCGGTTGAACCGGCGAGTACCGGAATGGCGAGCAGTCCCGTTCCGAGAATGCCAAGCAGGAATAGCGTGCCGGCGAGTTCTCCTGCGATCGGCCGAAGTGCCTGGGCAGCCTGCTCAGCCGTAGTGATGTCGGTGATGCCCTGCACATGCAAGGTTGCCCCGGCCGTTGCCATGATCGCGAACATGATGAAGACGCCGGAGAACATGCCGGCGAATACATCGACCCGCATGGCTCGCACGTGGGCATCGCTCAGGTCGGGGTGGGCATCGTCCTCGTCCTCGATCTCCTCTGCGGCCTGCCAGAAGAAGAGGTACGGAGAAATGGTGGTGCCGGCGAGCGCAATCAGAGCCGCGAAAGTTACCTTCTCCCAGGTCAAGGTCGGTACGAAAGTCGAGCGAAGAACCTCTGCCCAGTTGATGTGAGCAACGAAGAGCACAGCGACATACGCGAGCAATGAGAGGCATAGCCAGCGAAGGATTCGCGCATAACGGTGATACGGCACGAAAACCTCTGCTGCTCCGATGACCACCGCGAAGAGCACCACCCCAACCGTCTGAGGTAGGGGCACCAGGAGTCGTGTTGCGGCTGCCATCGAAGCGAGGTCAGCAGCGATATTCACGGTGTTGGCGATCGCGACGAGAGCAATGCAGACGACCAGGATTCCGCGTGGAAGGCGTGTGCGAATCAGGCGGGCAAGCCCCATTCCGCTGACGAGTGCGAGCCGGGCGCACGTTTCCTGCACCGCGAACGCGAGCGGGAGCAGCACCGGGGCAGCCCACAGCAGCTGAAAGCCGCTCGCCGCACCCACTTGGGAGTAAGTACCGATTCCCGAAGGGTCATCGTCAGCGGCTCCGGTGACGATGCCTGGTCCAAGCCGACGGAAGTAGCCGCGACCTCTCAGAGTCAGTCGATGCGGGTGATGACCCGATGACTTCCCCATGCCCTCACTATGGACGATGGCGGATCACGATGTCAGCGGCGTCCCGAAAGCGAGAGTTTGCCCACAGCTGATTGCCGTCCTGCACGGTGAATCCGGTGAGCGATGGCTTGACCCCATCGAACACGGCAGTGGAAGGCGACTCCATGAGCAGCGCCCACTCGCGGCGAAGGAAATGCTCCTGCAGCATGCCCTCGACATAGCGATTGTGAGTGCCGACTGCGAGGAAACGCACGCGCTGCTCGATGAGGTCATTCGCGGGAATCACGACCTCGAGCTCTTGACCCTGAAGATCGACATGCATGAGGTCAACGGCCGCAGCATCACCGACGAGAGTCTCGAGCGTGACAGTAGGAACGTCGACGTGATCGAAATGCGCGCCTCGATAGTCCATGGTGCGATCGTGATCCGTCAGCACGGCACCACCCATGTCGTCATCGGTGAGAGTCGGAAAGCGCAGCGTGGTCTCGGTCGACCAGCAGGCGGCGAGAACGACGAGCATCTCGACATGCGAGCGCCGATCGCCGATCGACTTCGCGATCTGCGCAGGCGAGCCGGTGATGAGCTCGGCGGTGATGCCATTGTCGGCCGCATGCTGCATGGCCCAGCCGGCGCGGACAGGGTCGGCCTCGATCGCGATGCCGCGAGCCCGCTTGCCCAGGCGACGAGCCAGGGCGATGCCGCCCACTGTCCAGGGGGCCCAGCCTGAGCCGGCCTCGATGACGAAGTAGTCATCGCGCTCATTGGTGAGCGAGAGAGTGAGACCGGCGTATTCCTCGGCCTCGGATCGATAACCATCAGTCGGAATCGGCAGCGCAGTGGTCGTCGTTCCCGCTAACTCCTGCGGAGCCCACGGAAGCATCGAGATGCGAGTACGAATGCCGGCCCAGTCGACCAGGAAGATTCCCTCATTCGGCGGCTGCTCGGAGCAGCGCACCGACTCCAGGATCTCGGGCATCGCCGAGGGGAGAACGGGCAGATGAAGCCCATTCCCGTACATCGGATACCGCAGGTGCGGCTCAAGCTCGGCCGGCGAGTCCCCTTCTCGCGCGCGCCGTCTTTTCGAAGACAGCATCCGCGCACGATAGTGCGTACACGAGGGGAAATCGGCAGGTTCGTCGGTATTGCCACCCGAGTCTCGGCAACGAGTGGGTAACGGCATACTTCTGTCGCTCACCCGTCGATTGGCAAGGGGACTTCGTGGATCAGATCAACACCGGCGACACCGCCTGGGTGCTCATCTCGGGGGCGCTCGTGATGCTCATGACGCCCGGACTCGCCCTGTTCTATGGCGGCATGGTCCGTGCGAAGAGCGCGCTGAACATGCTCATGATGAGCTTCACGGCGCTCGGCATCGTCACCATCGTCTGGATCACCATCGGCTACACCCTGGCCTTCGGCACTGACTCAGCCGGCGGATTCATCGGTGATCTCAAGCAGATCGGCCTCGTCGACACCTTGGATCAGACCGTGGGCGCGCCCGGGCACAAGATCCCGATGCTCGCCTTCGTCATGTTCCAGCTCACCTTCGCCGTCGTGACCACGGCCCTGCTCTCGGGGGCCATTGCCGACCGCACCAAGTTCAGTGCATGGATTGTCTTCGTCATCGCGTGGAGCCTGCTGGTCTACGTGCCCGCTGCGCACTGGGCATTCAGCTTCGACGGCGGCCAGGGCGGATGGATCGGCGATCGCCTCGGCGCGCTCGACTTCGCGGGTGGCACGGCGGTGGAGATCAACTCGGGCGCCTCGGCGCTCGCGCTCGCGCTCGTGGTCGGCAAGCGCATCGGCTTCCGCAAGGATCCGATGCGTCCGCACAATCTCCCGCTCGTACTTCTCGGCGCCGGCCTGTTGTGGTTCGGGTGGCTTGGCTTCAACGCCGGCTCCGCACTCGCCGCAAACGGCACCGCTGCTGTCGCGATGATCAACACCCAGATCGCCGCGGCCACTGGTGCGCTGGCCTGGATCGTCTACGAGAAGGCGAAGGACGGCAAGGCGACAACCCTGGGCATCGCCTCTGGCGCCGTGGCAGGAGCGGTCGCGATCACGCCGGCATGCGGTTTCGTGACGCCACTCGGGGCGCTGGCCATCGGGCTTCTCGCCGGAGTCATCTGCGCCTGGGCAGTGAGCCAGAAGTACCGACTCGGATTCGATGACTCACTCGACGTGGTCGGAGTTCACGGCGTCGGAGGTGTCGTCGGGATGATCGCAATCGGCTTCGTCGCTGCGATCGTCGCGAACCCCGCGGGCGCGAATGGTCTCTTCTACGGCGGTGGATTCTCGCTTCTCGGCAAGCAGCTCATTGCCTGCATCGGCATGGCGGTCTTCGCCTTTGTTGCGACATGGATCATCGCCACAGTCATCACGAAGACCATGGGCTTCCGAGCCGACCCGGAGGACGAGATCGCCGGTCTCGACACCACGCAGCACGCAGAGTCCGCATACGACCTCGCCGGTGTCGCCGGCGGTGGCCTGGTCGGAGGCTCTCACCCACTCTCGTCACTACGTCGTCACCATGATGAGGAGAACTGATGAAGCTTGTCACCGCCATCATCAAGCCTTTCAAGCTCGAAGAGGTCAAGGAAGCCCTGACGGGCATCGGAATCACGGGCCTGACTGTCTCGGAGGCGAGCGGCTACGGCCGCCAGCGCGGGCACGTCGAGGTGTATCGCGGGGCCGAGTACACGGTTGATCTCGTCCCGAAGGTGCGCGTCGAGGTGCTTGCCGATGACGACATCGTCGATCGCGTCGTCGATACCATCGCGAATGCTGCGCGCACCGATCGCATTGGCGACGGCAAGGTCTGGGTCACGACGGTCGACCGCATCGTGCGCGTGCGCACCGGCGAGCAGGGCCCCGAAGCGATCTAGGTGCCGTCTCGGCGCATCCATTGCGACTACAGTCGTGGCATGGAGCGCAGAGCAGTTCTCACGTCAGGTGCAGTGATCGCCGGTGCCGGCATCGCTGCTGTCACCCTCGCCGCCTGCAGCGATGGCGGAAGCGCATCAGCCTCCGCCGGTGCAGGCAGCGCCGCGGCATCGGCTTCGGCCGCAACCGGCCAGATAGCCAAGGCCGCCGATGTGCCGGTCGGATCCGTCTTCGCCTTCCAGGATCCCCAGGGCGGCCCCGCCTTTCTCCTCCAGCCTGCGGCCGGAACCTTCCTGGCCTACAGCGGTATCTGCACCCATAACGGCTGCACCGTCGGCTACGACGAGCCCGCGGCTCAGTTCGCCTGCCCCTGCCACGGTGCTCGCTTCGACGCCGCTACCGGTGCGGTGGTGCAAGGCCCCGCCCAGCAGCCGTTAGCGAAGATCGCAGTGGTCGAGTCCGGTGGAGTCATCAGCTACGCCTGATTCGCCGTGTAAGCGATTTCAGTCAGATGGCCTAGACTTTGCATGAGGCGAAAGCCTCCTCCGGGCGTCGAACAAGGGCTGAACAGCATGAGCAATCGTCACGTCGTCATCGTCGGCGCCGGGTTCGCCGGACTCCGCTGCGCACGTGAGCTGGCCGGCACGCCAGGGGTCGAGATCACGGTGATCGACCGCAATCCGTACCAGCTGTTCGCACCCCTGCTCTACCAGGTGGCCACGGCCGGCCTGCCCGAGGACGACATCGCCTACCCCGTTCGTGCCGCGATTCCCGGCGTCGCCTTCAAGCGTGCCGAGGTCGTGCGCATCGACACCCAGGCCAAGACCCTCCGCATGGGTGACGGCAACGTGCTGCACTTCGATGATCTGGTACTCGCCACCGGAAGCGTCGGCACCACCTTCGGCGTACCGGGCGTGGCCGAGAACGCCCTGCAGATGAAGTCGATCCCGCAGGCCCGAGTGATTCGAAGCCGACTCCTCCAGACCTATGAGGAGGTCGAGGTCGGTCATCTGCCCAAGGAAGCACTTCGCGTGGTCGTCGTCGGCGGCGGACCGACCGGCGTTGAGGTCTCCGGCGCAGTCGCCGAACTGCAGAAGCGCATGTCGGCCGAGTTCCCCGATCTTGCCCAGCATGCAGCCGTGACTCTCGTCGAGGCCGGGCCGCGCCTGCTGCCGTCCTTCACCGAGAAGTCCAGTGCGCATGCGAAAACCGAGCTCGAGGAGCTCGGCGTCACGGTTCTCGTCAGCGCAGCGGTCGACCGCATGTATCCCACCGATGTTCACCTCAAGAGCGGCGAGGTGCTGCCCGCCGGCACTATCGTCTGGGCCGCCGGGGTCGCAGCGCCAGAGCAGTGGGCTTCGCTGGGCATTGCCGATCGCGCCAACCGCCTTTCCGTCAACGAGAACCTGCAACTGTGCGAGGGCGTCTGGGTCGTGGGCGATACCGCGAGCCTCGCCGGCCCCGATGGCCGGCCGCTGCCGATGATCGCGCCGGTTGCCATGCAGATGGGCCGGCATGTGGCCAAGCAGATCAAAGCGCTCGAGCAGGGCAAGCCACTGACTCCATTCGCCTACAAGGACAAGGGCCAGATGGCGACCATCGGACGTCGACGTGCTGTGGTCGAGATGCCCAACGGCATCAAGCTGCATGGCACGAGTGCGTGGCTCACCTGGCTCGGCCTGCACGTGTTCTATCTCGCCGGTGGTCGCAATCGTGTCAGTGTCGTGGCCGACTGGATGTGGAACTACATCGCGTGGGGCATTGGCCCACGCCGCACCGTTATCGACTAGCTCGCTGCAGGCGAGGCAGCGGGCGCGGGCGTCTTACTTGCCTGCTTCGCGAGAGTGTCGAGGTACTGCTTCAGCGGAACGAAGCACTGCGCCGCGCGATCGCCATTGGCCCAGCCGGTGCCGGTGGGCCAGATGCCCCAGTACCCGGGGTACGGCACATTGCCCTTGTACTTGCGCCCGAGCGCCTGGCACATCTTCGTGACCTTGCGCTCCACCGTCGAGTAACCGGGGAACTTCGAGCCCGGCTTGCCGAGATCCTTGGCGAGCAGCTTGATGAAATTCCTCTTCGGGTTGTTGCAGATTCCGGCGTAAGGAGAGTTCGCATTGGGCTCGGCCGGCGTGCAGTAGTTGAGCTGATCCTGACTCGTGGAAGCAACGACGGCTGACGCCGGCTGGGTCAGAGTCACGAGCTTGGCTCCGTTGCGCAGCACGACATCGCAGCGCACGGTTCGTTCGCCTGCGGCCCACTGCGCCGCTGAGGGGAAGATCGCGAAGGTGTCGAATCGACTTGGCAGCGTGCGCTCGGGCATCCCGGTGAACGCGTTGATCGCCGCGGGCGTGCACGCGACAGTTGCCGAACGGCGAGCAGCAGCACTCGCCTTCGCCGGGACTCCGAACGAATCAGGAAGTGAGCTCACCCAATAGGTCTGCGCCGTGTGCGCAGAGTCGCACGAAACGACAGGCGCATCACTCGAGATCGACGTGGTGCCCGGGTAGTAGTAGCAGTCACCGATGGCCGAGGCTGCATGCGAGGACGGTGCCGTGGCGATGCTTGCCGCGATGAGGCTGACCAGCGTGAGCGCAGTGATACGAGGACGCATTCCTCCACCATAACCGACCTAGATTCGCGTGATCTCCACGCTCACGCGAACCTAGATCTGCGTGATCTCCACGCTCACGCCGAGCCCCTCACTCGCCCCGCCCGCATAAATCCCCATGAGCGGCGGCACATCCGCATAGTCGCGGCCGCGCGCCACGACCACGTGCGCGGAACCCACCGCACGGTCATTGGTCGGGTCAATGGCGCGCCAGTCGGTGTCCCAGTACTCGACCCAGGCATGCGATTCCCCGATCACCGTCTGGCCCGGCGCCTCTTCCTCGGTATGCAGGTAGCCGCTCACATAGCGGGCGGGAATTCCGCAGGCGCGAAGCAGCGAGAGCAATGCATGACTGAAGTCCTGGCACACGCCATGGCCTGACTCCCAGGCCTGCCGCGCGGTGGTGCTGACCGTGGTGGCACCTGGCGTGTAGGTGATGCGCGAGCGCACGGCATCGACTCCCACGCGCACTGCGGTATCGGGCGAGTCGCTGGCGCGCATCTGCTCGATCACGAATGCTCGCGAGACATCCGTGCGTGCATCGTCGACGTACTCCGAGACAACGAGGAACTCCGAGAACTCATCGCGCACCTCGTCGCGGTGGAGCTTCTCCCAGGTCGTGCCGGGGCCGTAGAAGCGCATCGGAGGCGTATCGACCGTGCTCGTCGCCACGATCTCGAGCTGACGGTGGGGCACGTGCACGTCGAAGGACTCGACGAATGCGCCCCAATAGTCGGTGTAGACCGTGGGCGAGGTGCCGGGAGTGACGTAGAGGTGGTGGCTCAGGAGAACCTGTCCGCCGCTGTCGAGCGGGGTCATGCGCACCTCATTGAAGGAGGCGTCCACCACATCGGCATACCGGTAGCCGGTCTTGTGGGTGATCTGCAGTCTGCGACCTCGTGACATCAGTGGCTCCAGATGATCGTGCCGTGCTGACGGAAGAAAGCGCGGTTGACCTCATCGGAGGCGCGCACCGCGGAGATCCTCGCCTCGCTCGCCAGTCGGTCGACATTTCCCGCGGTGGGATTGGTGGCGTACTCGAGCGACGAGCGAAGCATGCCGACTTCGCGCAGCAACGCACCGCCGTCGCCGACACCGAGTCGGTCGAGGTAGCGCACGGCATCCTCGGCATCCGCGGCGCAACTGCGCATCGAGCGAGGGAACGTCGCATCGAGTACGAGGAAATTCCTCACTTCCTCGCCGTTGATGGGCGCTCCCGTGCGCAGGAAGGCCGAGAGCGCGCCAGCTGCACGAAGTGTTGCTAGCGGTCCCGCGGTAGGCCACAGCTGGTCATGACGGACAGCCAGCAGCCGGCCGATCATGTCGATGCGCTCGAGTTCCTTGCCGATGCCCATGAATCGATACGCCTCGTCGCGCGGCATCGTCCAGTCGATGACACCGTTGACGACCAGCAGCCGCTCCAGCACCTTGTAGAGCGCGACGCCGGGGCTGCCCCGGAGCGCGAGTCCGCGCGAAAGATCAAGGTGAGCGGAGTTGAGCGCCTCGAAGATGTCACCCGAGAGCGAGTCACGAATAGCACGTGCATTGTCACGAGCTGCCGAGACCGCGCCGACGACGGTCGAGGGAAGCAGTTCAGTGCCGACGACGGCGCGCACGAGGTCTTGGCCGTTCGTGATCGACTCATGCGGGAGGCTGAGCGCATCAAGAAGTACCGCGCACGCGACGTCGTCGGAGACTGACTGGTCCTCGACCAGTAGCTGATGGTGCTCGGCGAGCATTCGAGCCGTGGCCTCTGCCCTCTCGAGGTAGCGGCCGAGCCAGAAGAACGATTCCGCAATGCGACTCAGCATGATGCCCCGCCTTCCTGCTGCTGCTGGCGCTCCTGCTGCACGATGCGATCGTCGTGACTGCTCGGCGCATCGGCGCGCTCGGGAATGTCGGTGTCGACCACGGTGAGTCGTGGCACGTTCACTGAAGGCGCCGAGAGTCGTGGTTCCGCGTCATCGAGCACCCAGGTGTCCTTGGAGCCGCCGCCCTGGCTGGAGTTGACGACAAGGCTGCCCTGGGGCAGCGCGACGCGGCTGAGGCCGCCCGGGAGCACGAAGACATTCGTGCCATCGTTCACGGCGAAGGGGCGCAGGTCCACATGCCGCGGCTCGATACTTCCGTCCTCGAGCACCGTGGGGCAGGTCGAGAAGGTCACCACAGGCTGGGCAATCCAGCCGCGGGGATCTGCCTGCACGGCAGCCATCACCTCGGTCAGCTGTCGCTCGGTGGCTGACGGCCCCATGACCAGTCCATAGCCACCCGACCCATCGCTGGGCTTGATGACCATGCGCTCGATATTCGCGAACACGTGCTCGCGCTGCTCGAGACTCGACAGGTCGTAGGTATCGACGTTGGGCAGCACTGGCTCCTCGCCGAGGTAGTAGCGAATCAGCTCGGGCACGTAGGAGTAGACGGCCTTGTCGTCTGCGACGCCATTACCGATCGCATTCGCGATCGAGACCTTGCCCGCGCGAGCGGCATTGATGAGACCGGGAACCCCGAGCACGCTGTCCGGCCGCAGATGTACCGGATCGAGGAAGTCGTCATCAATGCGGCGGTAGATCACATGCACCGGGCGCGGCCCTGAAGTGGTGCGCATGTAGACCGTGGAATCACGGCAGTAGAGATCGCGTCCCTCGACGAGTTCTACGCCCATGTGTCGCGCGAGGAAGGCGTGCTCGTAGTGCGCGGAGTTGTGCACGCCCGGCGTGAGGATCACCACGGTCGGATCGTCGACATCGACCGGTGCAGCGGCGCGAAGTGCCTCGAGCAGTTTCTCCGGATACTCGTTCACCGAGCGCACCTGGTAGTTCGCGAAGACCTCAGGCAGCACGTGGGCCAGGGTGCGGCGGTTCTCCAGGACGTATGACACGCCGGACGGATTGCGCAGGTTGTCTTCGAGTACCCGGAACTCGCCCTGCTCGTCGCGGATCAAGTCGATGCCTGACACATGAATGCGCACACCATTCGGGGGCTCGATGCCCCAGGCCTGTCGGTGGAAGTGCGTCGACGTAGTGACGAGCGACCGCGGAATGACGCGATCCTTGAGGACCTGCCCGGCGCCGTAGACATCGGAGAGGAAGTGCTCGAGCGCCCGAAGTCGCTGGACGACGCCCTTCTCGATGCGAGTCCACTCCGCACCGGTGATGAGGCGAGGAACGAGATCCATCGGCAGCGGTCGTTCGCGCTCGCCGAGTGTGAAGGTGATGCCATGGCGATCGAGGTAGGCATCGCGCTGACGAGCCCGCTCGGCAAGGCCGACCGAACCGACGCTCTCGAGTGCTCGATGCAGGGCGGCATGCGTCGCACGCGGACCGTCCTCGCCCGACATCTCGTCGAACGGCGTGATCACCGCGGTGTTCTTGGCCCCCATCATGGAGCCGACGTTACGAAGGGCGTGTTTCAGTCAGGCGGCGCAGTGTTTCGCGCATGTATCGCTTTCGGGCGGTCAGGCCTCAGTAGGGCGAGGCTCGCGCAGCAGCTTGCTGAGGTAGGAGTTCAGGATCTCGCTCACCTCGCGAGCGGCGACGCCGGAGATCGCCTGCACAGGAGCGCCGGACCCTTCGGCCTGCTGGAACACCATGCGCTCGGGCAGCAGCGGCTTGAGGATGGTGCGGGCACCGACGATGTCGGTGAGCTCACTGAGGCGGTAGTTGTGCTCCTCGGCCGTGGGGCGGAAGCGATTCATGACGATGCCCGCGAGCTCGAGCTCGGGGTTGGTCGACTTCTGGATCTCGGTGATCTCGGCCATGGACTTCTCGACGCCCTGGGCACCGAAGTACGAAGGGGTGGTGATGATCAGCGCCTTGTCGGCGGCGGTGAGTGCCTCGCGGGTCAGGGCACCGAGTGAGGGCGGGCAGTCGATCAGGACGAGGTCGTAGCCCTCGACGCCCCGCATCGCGCGGCGGAGCTTGGTCGTGCTCTTGCCCTGACTCCAGGCGTCGAAGCGAATGATGTCGGGGTGGGAGGGCAGGACGTCGACCTCGCCGATGCTGGCGTCCCAGTCGCAGATGCTGATGGCGTCGACGAAGGTCTCGGGCAGCGGTGATGCCAGGACATCAGCGAGGCTCATGCGACCCTTGCGGGTCTTCAGGTGACTCGTGGCATTGCCCTGCGGATCGAGATCGATCACGAGTACGGCCAGGCCGCGATGGGCTGCCGCACCGGCGAGCCCCAGAGTGATCCCTGTCTTGCCGACGCCGCCCTTGTTGGCCATCACTGCGATTGTCTTCACGGGCTCATTCTGCCGAGTCGAGGCAGTTCGGTCACCCCTGATCCCCCCGATGGGGACAGGAGGCGAAGTGATAGTCAGCGACGACGCATGCGGGAGTTGCTGATGATGCCAATGAGCAAGGAGAGGATTCCGGCTCCGCCGATCGCCAGCCAGGCGCCATTACTGGGCAGATAGGTCGACTCCGGCGGATCCGCGGGGCACATCCCCACGCCGCACATCGGAATGATGAAGAGGGTCATCGCGACCAGGTAGATCGAGTACCAGGCCGCGACCGTGATCGTGAGTACGCGCATCGCGCCGGGCGAACCCAGCAGTCCGCGGTCATTCGCCGCGAACTGACCCGGCCACATCAGCAGGATCGCGATGCCGATGACGGCAATCAGGAAGGTGATATCGGCCCAGGTATAGAGGTGAAAGCCCAGCACCTTCGGTCCGTAACCGGGATCGCCGGGGGTGGCAATGTGCAACAGGATCTGGCGCACGCTTCCCGCGCCGCCCACGCAGGCGGCCAGGATCGCGAAGGCGTAATTGCGCACCTTGATGCCCGTGAACAGGTTGAGCAGCGGCCCGACAGCGAGCGCGATCATGCCCGAGCGTTGCACCAGGCAGAGCGGACACGGCGGCTCGCCCTGACCGAACTGCAGGTGCAGGGAGCCACTGAGCACGCCGAGAAGCGCAAGCAGCGCAAGGAGATTGAGGATGCGGGCGATCTTGACCTGGGTCGTCATCATTGGCCTCGGAGGTTCGCTCTCAGAAGTTCAGCGGGATAGAGGAGTCCATGTTCATCTTCAAGAACACGACTGTGGCGATGAGGCCGACCAGGCCTAGGGGCAGGGTCCAGCGCTGACGCCAGAAGATGCCGATGAACACGATGATCCACAACAGGAATATCCAGAGCACGTGCACACGGTAGTGCGAGATACGCCGCGAGGCGCGCAATCGGCGCGACTAGAGAGACTGCGCGGCCTGCAGCTCGCGGAGGCAGTCGACCAGGAACTCGTGATCCTCGACATCGGGAAGCCCGGAGGCGTAGATGCTGCCCACGATGCCGACATTCGCCACGGTGATCGGCATGCCGCCTCCGTGAGCCGCGAATTCCTGAGTGCTGAGTCCGGTGGCCTCGGCGAAGGTCGTGCCGCGCTCGGCGTAGCGCAGCTTCTGGTACATCGTCGAGGTATCGAACTTCTCGACGACGGCAGCCTTGCGGGCAAGCCAGTTCTCGGAGTCGTACTGCGAACCGGGCAGCGAGACCATGAACGCGATGCGACGACCGTGACGCACCTGGATGATCAACGGAAGGTCCTCGCTCTCGGCGCGAGACTGGGCGATCGCACCGAGACCGACAGCATCGGCCAGGGTGAAGGACGTGAGCACGAGCGAGGCCTCCTGCTCGGCAACCTGCGCAGCGGTGAGATTCGACATCGCTACTCCGCCAGGCCGAAGAGGCGGTCGCCTGCATCGCCAAGACCGGGAACGATATAGCCCTTCTCGTTCAGGTGATCGTCGATCGCGGCGGTGACCACCGTGACATTGACGTCGCGATCGCCGTAGGCGCGCTCGACCATCGCTACTCCCTCAGGTGCGGCAAGCAGGCAGATCGCGGTGATGTTGCGAGCACCGCGCTCGAGCATCAGGTCGATCGCCGCGACAAGGGTGCCGCCGGTGGCCAGCATCGGGTCGAGCACGAACACCGTGCGATTCGAGAGGTCATGCGGGAGCCGGTCGGCGTAGGTGGTCGCGAGCAGTGAGTCGTGATCGCGCACCATGCCCAGGAAGCCGACCTCGGCCGTCGGCATCAGCTTGACCATGCCGTTGAGCATGCCCAGGCCGGCGCGCAGGATCGGCACGATCAGGGGCTTCGGGTCGATGAGTTCGACTGCCGTGCAGTCGGCCACGGGAGTCGAGATCTTGACCGGCTTCACCTCGAGATCATCGGTGGCCTCGTAGGCCAGGAGGGTGACGAGTTCTTCTGCGAGCAGCCGGAAGGTCGCCGACGAGGTATCGGTCTTGCGGAGCTTGCCGAGCTTGTGGGCCACGAGAGGGTGATCGATCACGAGTGTGCGCATGGGGCGAGGGTAACCGTTCGGCATCGCTCATGTACCTCGTGGTGACGGATCCACCCGGCCCGTGCCACGATGGCCCCGTGACTGTCCAGGAGGTCGACCTCAAGGCGATTGACTTCGCCGCCGCTGCGTGGCGCGAAGAAGGGCGCTGGGTGTCCTCGGCCATGCCCGCGCGCATCGCCACCACCGTCGACACCCTGGTCTCGGCTCTGCGTCAGCTGCCCGGCGAGAACGGTGTCTTCGGCTTCGTGGGTGTCGGTGATGAGTGCTTCCTGATCTTCCGCGTCGACGCCATCGGCACCCGCGTGTTCATCAGCGACAGCGTGGCAGTCCTTGACTGGTCCCTCGCTGAGGAGGCCGCTGATCTCATCGGGCTCGAATGGGAGGAAGACGACCTCGAGGAGTTCGTCCCGATCGGCGACCTCTCGATCCTGGCCGACCTCGGTATCGACGACGATGAGATCTCCCTCCTCGTCGACGAGTCCGACATGTACCCCGATGACCAGGTGAAGGCGATCGCCAAGCGACTGGGTCTCGGCGAGCAGTTCGATAAGGCCCTTCGGGCGCGCTAGTCGTGCAGCACTCACCCGCTGATGTCGCCGCGATGCGCATCGCACTTGACGAGGCCATGCGCCCGACCGAGCCGGGCGTCACACCTGACCTGCCGATCGGTGCTGTTGTTCTCAATCCCCGGGGCGAGGTGATTGCCCGCGCGCGCAATCAGCGCGAGGACACGGGCGATCCCACGGCGCACGCCGAGGTCCTCGCACTGCGCGCTGCTGCCGCGGCCGTCGGCGAGTGGCGCCTGTCCGGATGCACCCTGGTCGTGACCCTCGAGCCGTGCCCGATGTGCGCGGGGGCAGCGGCGATGGCGCGGGTCGACCGAGTCGTCTTCGGCGCCTGGAACGAGGAGTACGGGGCCGCGGGCTCCCACTGGGATCTCCTCCGTGACCGCCGCATGGCCCATCGGCCCGAGGTAGTGGCGGGGGTGCTCGCCGAGGAATGTGGGAGGCTGGTCCTCGATTTCCTGGCCGAGCGACGAGAGGAGAGGGCATGAGCGCGGAATTCCGGCGACCCACCGGCGGTCGCTCGCGTCGTCGTCGTCCGATCTGGATGCCGATTGTCATCGTGCTCGCCGGTATCGCGGTGCTCTTTGCCGTGGGCTTCGGCCTGTCCCGACTTCTCAACAGCTCCTCTGCACCGGAGGCCGACGCCATCGCCTCTGCATCCGCCGCGCCGCTGCCCTGCGAGACCACGATGGTCACCGCTGCCGAGGTTCTTCCGCGTTCCGGCAAGGTGAAGGTCAACGTCTGGAATGCCACCGATCGGGTCGGCCTGGCCAGTGATGTCGCGAAGGTGCTCAAGGCACGCAGCTTCACCATCAAGAAGGTCGATAACGATCCGCAGGGCAAGGTTCTCGACGGAGTCGGCCAGATTCGCTACGGAGCGAAGGGCCGGGCGAATGCCGAGCTGCTCTCCTTCTACTTCCCCGGTGCGATCTTGGTGCAGGACAACCGGCCGAAGAAGGTGGTCGATATCGCCCTCGGCAACGCCTTCACCGAGATCGCAGGCGAGGCCGAGATTGCCGCAGCCATGGCATCTCCGTCGCCGTCGCTCTCCGGCCCCGGCTGCCCGAGTCAAGCAGCATCAGCGGCAGCAGCTGCATCGCTGCCGGCACCGGTGCCGTCCTTGACTCCTACTGCAGCGACAACGACTGCGCCGTAGCAGGCATTCAGTAGACGAGCGCCTGCGTGGTCGGCTCGATCGCTTCTTCCACGAACACTGCCGCGCCCGCAATGCGTATCCCCTGCAGCACGTCGCCACTGCTGATCGACCTGCGCGCTGCGCACTGCGTGCAGAGCGTGACGCTGCCGAGCTCGAGTACCTGATCCAGGAGCTCGCCGAGATTCGCCGAGTGCTCGAGCTCGAACTCCGCTGCCTTGCCCGGCAGCGCGAACCAGGCGGCCTCGCCGGTGAGCCAGAGCGAGACCTGCACCCCGCTCGCAGCCGCGGTCGCGGCCACCGTGAAGGCCTGCGAGCAGCGCTCGGGTGAATCGTGTCCGGCAGTCACCTTGATCAGCAGTTGATTTCGAGGCGCAGTGGTCATGAACGGTAGGCTGCCGTACATGGTCGAGAACGTCTACACGGGGCTACTCGTGGTCGCCGTCGCGGCAGTCTCGGCCATCTCGATCGTGCTGGTCGTCCGACTCTTCCGGGGGAAAACTCATGAGCACCGCACCCCTTCCCAGTGAGCTCCCCGAGGAGTTGCTGCCACTTTCGTGGCTGCTGGGCACCTGGGTCGGCGTGGGTACCGGGCAGTACCCGGGAATCGACGACTTCCGATTCGGCCAGGAGGTCTCCTTCGCCACCGATGGCCGCCCCTTCATGGCGTATATCTCGCGCAGCTGGCTCCTCGATGATGACGGCGAACGCATCAAGCCGCTTGCCACCGAGACCGGTTTCTGGCGCCCTCGTCCCGAGAACAAGGTCGAGATGACCTTGGCTCATCCGACCGGCTACGCCGAGATCTGGGAGGGCGAGGTCACTATTACGGGTCTCGAGAATGCCCGCATCACCGGTGCGAAGGCCGTTCTCAGGACCACCACTGTCGGCGCGACCTCGAGTGCGAAGCCTTACTCGGAGGGCGAACGCCTCTACGGCCTCGTCGGCGAGAAACTGCTCTGGACCTTCGACATGATGGCCATGGGCAAGCCGATGGGCAATCACCTCGCGGCCAGCCTTCAGAAGGTCATGGAACTATCCACGGGAGCAGCAGATGACTGACGACTGGGATCGCCGACTTCGCGATCACGGCTATCGCATCACCCCGCAGCGTCAGCTCGTGCTCGAGGCAGTGGAGTCCCTTCGCCACGGAACTCCCGAGGCAATTCTCATCGAAGTTCAGCGCACGGCTACCGGCGTGAATCTTTCGACCGTCTATCGCACTCTCGAGGTACTCGAGGATGTCGGCCTCGTGACCCACGCCCACATCGGGCATGGCGCTCCGACCTACCACGCAGTCGACGAGCACGTGCACATTCACCTGGTCTGCGATCGCTGCACCAAGGTCAGCAGTGTCGACTCGGAGATCGCCGGCCCCTTCGTCGCTCAGCTGCGCAAGGATCACGGCTTCGAGACCGATATCGCGCATGTGTCGATTCATGGTCTCTGCGCCGACTGCGCGGGCAAGCCCAAGGACTTCCTCGAAGGCGACGACGAGCTGTGAGCTCGCTCGACCGCAGTGATGCGGTCCGCCCGCCCGAGGGCACGCCAGATCAGGGCATTGCCTGGCATTACGGCGATCCGCATCGAGAGCAGCGTTCGCTCGTCGATGGCCGCGGTGTTGTCGATATCTCGAATCGAGGTGTTGTCACTGTCTCCGGCGCCGATCGAATCAGCTGGCTGCACACGCTCACCTCGCAGCACCTCGAGAACCTGCAGGCAGGGCAGAGTGCGCTCGCCCTGATTCTGAGTCCCCATGGTCATGTCGAGCATGAGCTGCACATCGTCGATGACGGCGCTACCGCCTGGCTGATCGTCGAGCCGGGTACCTCTGCCGAGCTCGTCAACTATCTCCGCACTATGCAGTTCATGCTGCGCGTCGAGGTCGCCGATGTCACCGACACCTACGCCGTGGTGTGGGAGCCAGTTGCCGCTCCTGATCCGATCCACCCGACCTACGTGATCCCCGAAACCTTTGCAGCACGAGGGTTTTCAGGACGCGAGGTGATCATCCCTCGTGTCGATCTCGATGCTCGTCTTGCCGCCGCCGATCTGACTGCAGGCTCGTGGGCACTCGAGGCTCTGCGCGCCGCGGCCGGCATTCCGCGGCTGCGCTTCGAGACCGATCACCGCACCATTCCGCATGAGGTGGGATGGATCGGCCCTGCGGTGCATCTGCAGAAGGGCTGCTACCGCGGCCAGGAGACCGTGGCGCGCGTGCAGAATCTCGGCAAGCCGCCGCGACGTCTCGCGATACTCCACGTTGACGGAAGCGCCGAGATCATGCCGAGACATTGCGATCGAGTCTTCTGGAATGACAAGGAGATCGGCTGGGTCGGAACCGGCGCGAGGCATTACGAGCTCGGCCCGGTGGCGACCGCGATTCTCAAGCGCAATGTGCCCGTCGACGCCGAGCTTGTCATTCGCTCGGCAGAAGGCGATGTCAGCGCATCGCAGGAAGTTGTGGTCTCGGCCGACTAGTCGGCACTGTCGACGATGATCGTGAACGGGCCGTCGTTGGTGAGAGTCACCTGCATATCGGCACCGAACACTCCGCGCTCGACACGGACACCGCGTGAGAGCAGTCGCTCGGCGAACGCGTCGACGAGTGGCGAGGCGAAATCTCCCGGCGCCGCGGCATCCCAGGTAGGTCGGCGTCCCTTGCGCGTATTCGCGTACAGGGTGAACTGGCTGATCACGAGCACGGGCAGGCCGAGGTCGGCCGCCGAGAGCTCCTTGCCGCTGCCCGAGGGCAGGTCGGCACCGACAGACTCGGCATGCGCGGGGTCGAAGAGGCGCATGTCGTAGGCCTTGTCGGCCAGCTTCGCGGCGATCTCGGGGCTGTCGTCGTGGGTGACCCCGACCAGGATGACCAGGCCGGGTCCGGTGAACGCACCGGTGATCTGGCCCTCGACCCTGACCTCGGCCCCGGCTGCCCGTTGGATCACGATCCGCATGGCCGAAGGCTCCCACATCCCGTATCCATGAGGGAATCGACCGTCCTGCTAGCCAGAGACAGCGCTCGTGTTTGCAAATGCAAGCACATGGGTAATACTGGAGTCATGGGAATCGATGTGAGCGGACTCGGAGACTTCATCCGCGACCAGCGTGATCAGGCGCAGATGTCACTGCGCCAACTCGCCAAGGCCGCCGATGTCTCCAATCCCTACCTGAGCCAGGTCGAGCGCGGCCTGCGCAAGCCCAGTGCCGAGATCCTCGGCCGAATCGCCCAGGGCCTGCGCATCTCCGCCGAGACCCTGTACGTGCAGGCCGGCATCCTCGCGCAGCGCGCGGGCGATGACACCGTCACCACGGCAATCGCCGCTGATCGCACGATTACCGAGCGTCAGCGCACCACGCTGCTCCAGATCTACGCAGCGTTCCAGGCCGAGAACCAGGCCGCAGCCACGAACAACGCATCCGAACCCGGCGACTCAGCCACGGCGGATGACGAGACACACACAGCAGAGAGCACAACGGAGGTCAGTCATGGAAGCGAATAACGAATTCAACATGCCGGTCAACGAGGAGATCGTGGTCGACGACGTCGTCACCGAGTTCAGCGATGCACCCGAGGCCGTCACGGTGGCGAAGAAGAAGGTGCCGGTGGGCACCACCGAGACCGTCAAGCACCACGCGCGCAAGACGGTCGTGAAGGCCAAGGAGACCACTCAGGCGGTCACCGACAGTGCCAAGTCAGTGGGCGATTCAGCGAAGTCGAAGGTCTCGAAGATCGATCTGCTCAACCTCGAGTTGCCCAAGGTCGAGATCCCGAAGTTCTCGATGCCGAAGATCGACATGCCCAAGATCGATCTGCCGAAGGTGAGCCTTCCCAAGGTCGAGATGCCGCACTTCTCGTCAGTGACCGAGGTCAAGGCCGAGGTCAGCAAGGTTGCGCACGACGTGCGCGGCAAGGCGGCCAGTGCCGTCACCCTCGTCCGCGAGGCCGTGGGCATCTAGTCACAACCATTGAAAGTCCCTGATACGCCAGGCGTATCAGGGACTTTCAATGTTCGGGGCAGGGAGTCGAGGCTCAGGAGTGCTCGACACGTGCCTGCGTTGGCGCGAACATCGGGATCACGGCGCTGATCCCGTGATCGAGTGCGTTCCGCATGTCGATCGAGCCATGCACTATGCCGATCAGGCGGGTGCCGCCGGACGCCCCGGCAATCGCCGTCTGGGTGATCGTTAGCTCGTCAATTCCATGGGTTCCCTGCATCACGTGACCCGGGAACACGATCGCCCAGCGCGGCCAGCCCGCGAGATCGGCGGAGTGCGCCGAGGCTGCGGCTGCGGCAGTGACAGCGATATGGAGTCCGCGATCCACGAGCATGCGCAAGGTCTCGCCGCCACCCGCAGGGATCTCGTCGAAGAGAAGTACGGTGCGCTGGCACTGTGTGCGATCGAGTTTCGGCACGATCAGGTTCGGCAGGGCGAGCTCACCGGCTTCGGGGTGCAGCAGCACCGAGGGCATCCGGATCATGCAGGTGTCGGAGTGATCGAGCTCCGCGATCAGGGCATCGAGTGAGATCTCGGCGGCGAGCGCAGCCAGGTGAGGCTGACGATTCACGGCCTTGAGCAGATTCTCCGGCTGGCGCATGTCGAAGTAGCGGAACTCGCGTGCCCATCCGACGCTGATCATCGTGCCGAGCGCGCCCTCTCCGGAGGTCGCGAGCATAGGCAGGCACTCGGTGATGAAGGCATCGGTGCCGCGATCGTGAGTCATGCCGTCGAGCAGGCTGTCGACAGTGACGGGGGTCGGCTCAGTGCGCGTGAAGAGCTCGGGCGTGAGTTCCAGGGTGCTGAAGTCGGGGTCGCCCAGTGGATTGCGGGCCGACTGATCGGCAGCGAGGCGATCGCGGGCGGTCTGGATCAGGCCCTCGGGCGAGAGGTCATCGACCTGGTGCGCCGCGTAGCCGAACGAGACGCTGACGAACACCTCGAGATCGGTGGCGCTGGATGCCGCCCGACCGAAGGAGTTCAGCGAATCCTGAAGATCGCGCAGAAGCTGGATCGTGTTGCGGATGATCGGGCCGCCGCTGACAGCCACCCAGATGCGCCCCGGACTCTCGTAGGCAACGAAGGTCACGGTGCCCTGGAAGAGCGGTGACGACAACGCCGAGCGCATCACGTGAGACACCGCGGCATGCTCATGCCGACCGCCGGCGAGCGCGGCGAACTCATTGATGCCGTACACGCCGACGATCAACGAGGACAGGTGCGGAGCCCGGTCGAAGCGCTCGCGCATGGAGAGCATGGCCTGGTCGAGCGCGTTCATGCTTGGCCAGCCGTCGTCGAACATCGCGGCGAAGGCGACCGAGTTGCGGTCAGTGCTGCGACTCAGTTCGGGTGCGAGCAGGCCGATGGTGGCGAGTTCGCTGAACTCGTCGACCAGTGAGCGCGAGCGCAGCAGGAAGCGTCCGGGCAGGAGGCAGTCACTGATCGTGACACTGCTGGTGGTGCGACTATCGATGCTGAGCGGGATGCGGATTCCGGATCGACCGGCCGGCGATGCGGAAAGCGATTCGGGTGCACCGGGGTAGACGTCAGCACGAACCAGGCTCTGGCTGAGCCTTCCGTCGCCGTCATCATTGATCGTGAGAACACGAGTGGCGCCGAAGACCACTGCTGCCATGCGGCTGGTGATGTTCAGTGCCGCCTTCGCCGCGAGGTCAGGGTCGAGCGAGCCCTCGGCAAGTCGGCTGAGGATCACCGACTGCTGACTCCGCCAGAGAGCAAGGGTGCGCTTGGCCTCAGTGCGCCAGATACTGATCGAGATCGCCCACAGCACGAGCCAGGCGGCGAGGAAGACGCCGAGTGCGGCGAGTGCGGGCAGTGCCTTATCGGTGGGATCGCCATCGATACGAGGAAGGATTTCTCCTGTGGCTGCAACGATCCAGGCGATGCCCGCGCTCACTGCTGCCACCAGGAGCCTGCGCACGTCGACGAGATCGCGCGCAGCGGCCCAGCCGCGGCGCTCACATCGCGCCCAGCGATCGAC
>JBEGLG010000232.1:0-8564 GCA_041183645.1 Actinomycetota bacterium
AGTGCCGTCAGGGAGGTCTTGGTATCGGGCTTCACGACGACAGAGTTGCCCGCAAGCAGAGCCGGGATCGTGTCGCCGGAGACCAGGGTCAGCGGATAGTTCCACGGCGCGATGATGCCGACGACTCCCTTCGGCTGGTGAAGCTCGCGCACCTTCACCAGGCCCGGGAACACTCCCCTCCTGCCGCGCGGGCGCAGCAGCCGCGCTGCGTCACGTGCGTAGTGACGCGCTACCAGCGCGACGTCGAGGACTTCCTCGAGTGCATCGCGGCGGCACTTGCCGGTCTCCGACTGCACGAGATCAAGGGCCTCGGTGCGACGGGCGAGCACGAGATCATGGAAGCGCAGGACGATGCGCGCGCGCTCCTGCACGGAGGTGCGTGACCACGCCAACTGCGCACGTCGCGCGGAGCCGACAGCGGCATCGACATCGGCCTCGACCGAGAGCGGCAGCGAATACGAGGGCGTGCCGGTGAAGGGATCGAGTACCTCGAGGGTGGACGGGCCCGCGCCGACCGATGCTCGCGAGAGCAGTCGCTGGCGAAGCCCGTCGGGGATCATGCGGTGATCACCATCTCCACGCGCTGGAATTCCTTGAGATCGCTGTAGCCGGTGGTCGACATGGCCTTGCGCAGGGCGCCGGCGATGTTCATCGTGCCGTCGGCAGTGCGTGACGGGCCGTGCAGGATCTCGGCGAAGGTGCCGGACTGCTTCATCACGTTGCGATCGCCACGGGGCAGATCCGAGTGCCAGGCCTCGGCTCCCCAGTGAGTGCCGCCACCGGGTGCATCGGTGGCGCGAGCGAGAACCGAGCCGACCATGGCCGCATCGGCGCCGCAGGCGAAGGCCTTGACGATATCGCCACTGCGACCGGTCGAGCCATCGGCGATCACGTGCACGTAACGACCGCCGGACTCGTCGAGGTAATCACGGCGAGCTGCTGCGACATCGGCAATGGCCGAGGCCATCGGCACGCGCACGCCCAGAACATCAGCGGTGGTGTGCGAGGAGCCGCCGCCAAATCCGACGAGCACGCCGGCAGCGCCGGTGCGCATCAGGTGCAGGGCCGCCTGGTACGTGGCGCAGCCGCCGACGATGACCGGCACGTCGAGCTCGTAGATGTACTTCTTGAGGTTGAGCGGGTTGTCGGACGCCGACACGTGCTCGGCCGAGACCGTGGTGCCGCGAATGACAATGAGGTCGGCACCTGCAGCAGCGGCGCGCGGTGCGAGCTCGGCGGTGGCCTGCGGGCTCATGCCGACGGCAAGGGTGATGCCGCTCGCCTTGATCTCCGAGATGCGCTGCGCGACAAGATCGGCGTTGACGGGAGCGGAGTAGATCTCCTGCATGCGCGGGGTGACCTTCGCCGGGTCGAGCGAGGCGATCTCGGCGAGCAGTGCGGTCGGATCCTCGTAGCGCGCCCAGAGGCCCTCGGCGTTCAGGGTCGGAAGAGTGCCCTGCGCGGCGAGCACCTGTGCGCTCGCGGGGCTGACGACGGAATCCATCGGTGCGGCAATGAACGGGAGATCGAAGCGGTAGGCGTCGATGTTCCATGCGGTCGATACCTCGGACTGATCACGCGTACGACGACTGGGCGCAATCGCGATCTCATCGAAGGAGTACGCGCGGCGGGCGCGCTTCGCCCCGCCAATCAGGATGTCAGACATGGGGTCCTATCGGCTGGAGTAGTTGGGGGCCTCGATGGTCATCTGCACGTCGTGCGGATGACTCTCGCGAAGGCCGGCGGCAGTGATGCGCACGAAGGCGCCCTTCTCGTGCAGCTCGGGGATCGTGGCAGCACCGGAGTAGCCCATGGAGGCGCGCAGGCCGCCGACAAGCTGATGAGCCACGTTGTTCAGCGGGCCGCGGTAGGCCACGACACCCTCGATGCCCTCGGGCACGAGCTTGTCGTCGCTGAGGACGTCATCTTGGAAGTAGCGGTCCTTGCTGTAGGAGCGCGCCTGACCGCGCGACTGCATGGCGCCGAGCGAGCCCATGCCGCGGTACGACTTGAACTGCTTGCCATTGACGAAGACGACATCGCCCGGCGCTTCTTCGCAGCCGGCGAGCAGCGAGCCGAGCATCACGGTGTCGGCGCCGGCGACAAGCGCCTTGGCGATATCGCCCGAGTACTGCAGGCCGCCATCTCCGATGACCGGAACACCGGCGGGGCGTGCGGCGAGCGATGCCTCGTAGATAGCCGACACCTGGGGAACGCCGACACCGGCCACGATGCGCGTGGTACAGATCGAGCCCGGGCCCACGCCCACCTTGATGCCGTCGGCACCCGCGTCGACAAGAGCCTGAGCAGCCGCGCGAGTGGCGACATTTCCGCCGACGATGTCGATGTTCGTGGACTTCTTCAGCAGGCGCACCATCTCGATGACCGCGCGCGAATGCCCGTGGGCCGTGTCGACGATGAGGAAGTCGACGCCGGCCTCGACGAGTGCATGCGCACGTCGCTCGGAGTCCTCGCCGACGCCCACTGCAGCACCGACGACGAGACGACCGTCGGCATCCTTCGTGGCGTGCGGGTACTTGTCGCTCTTGACGAAGTCCTTGACGGTGAACAGGCCGCGCAGGCGCCCGTCGGAATCGACGAGCGGAAGCTTCTCGACCTTCTTCTGCGCGAGGATCGCAAGCGCATCATCGGGCGCAATGCCCACCTGCGCGGTGACGAGCGGCATCGGGGTCATGACCTTCGAGACCGGCACGCTCATGTCGTCCTCGAATCGCATATCGCGATTGGTGACGATGCCGACGAGCTTGCCATCGGTGTCGATGACCGGAACACCGGAGATGCGGTAGCGACCGCAGAGTCGATCGACATCGCCGAGGGTGTCATTGGGCAGGCAGGTCACGGGGTTGTTCACCATGCCGGCCTCGGAGCGCTTCACGAGATCGACCTGAGCGGCCTGATCCTCGATCGGAAGATTGCGGTGCAGGACGCCGACGCCGCCCTGGCGAGCCATGGCGATGGCCATGCGCGCCTCGGTCACGGTATCCATGGCGCTGGAGACCAGCGGCATCTTGACGGAGATGTTGCGGGTGACCCGCGACGTGGTGTCGACCTCGCTCGGCACGACATCGGACTCGCCCGGCAGGAGCAGGACGTCGTCGTAGGTCAGCCCCAGGTAGGCGAACTTCTCCGGCAGGCCTTGGCGGGGATCCATGCGACTCCGATGCAGATAGAGGTGATGCCCTAAGGCTATCGCCCCATGACCTGGGCAATTCGGCTGACCGTTTCGGCCAGACTGCCCACGCGCTCGGCCCCGGTCGGAGTCGCGCCTGTCCAGCCTTGTCCGCCGATGAGCACGATGGGCGCCGGGCGCATATCGGGCAGCTGGTGCAGGTCGTCGGTCTGCGCGGATCCGGGGATCTGGGACCACAGGAAGACCACGGCTGGACCGGTGCGCTTCATCGCATCGGCGATCGCGTCATAGGGGACACGACGGCCCAGCATGCGTGCGCAGATACCGCGCTCGGCGAGCCCCGCGGCCACGGCCCAGAGGGCGAGCGTGTGGTCATCGCCATCGGTACTCGCCATGAGCACTCCGGTGATCTCGCGCGGCGAGACGACCTCGCGGGCCCTCGAGGCGAGCGCGAACTCGATGGCATCGCTCAGCACATGCTCGACGTCGACTCCGGCTCCGTCGACCTCCCAGGCATCGCCGATTCCGACCAGCACGGGAACGAGCAGGGAATCCCAGGTGACGACGACTCCCACGGAGTCGAGGCTCTCGCGGATGATGCGCAGGCACGACTCGCCGTCGAGGGCACGGGCGGCGCGAGCCAGGCCGCGAGCGGCCGCCGAGGCGCCCGGCATCGGGATGACCGACCCGCCACCCGTGGGCGGGGTACTCGGCTCGACTTCGGCCAAGGTCAGGCAGGCCGCGGCGGCCTCGCCGGGGGCTACGCCGCTCACGACGAGGCGGCGCATGTGCTCCAGGCGTGCGATATCGGCCGGTGAGTAGCGGCGATGGGAGCCGGCCGAGTGTTCCGACGGCCCCAGGCCGTAGCGGCGGTCCCAGGTGCGCAGGGTGGCCGGGGCTATTCCGAGGCGGCGGGCGACCGCGGCGACGGTCAGGCCCGGCTCAGCCAGGGATTCTGCACTCATGGGCGCATTCTCCTGGGCGGCGACCGATCATGCATCTCGAGGAGTGGCCTAGTTCACAGATTATTCAAGTGAAGGTACTTGACCAACTTATGAAGCGTTTTGTAGATTGTGATCACACGAACGGACAGCCTCATAAAAACCGCAGGATCGACCCCCTGGAGGAAGACATGGCAGACGTATCACGGCTCCCCGGCCCCAACGCCGATATCTGGGACTGGCAGATGGACGGCGTCTGCCGTGGCGAGGATCCGAACATCTTCTTCCACCCGGAGGGTGAGCGCGGCGCCGCTCGCGAGAACCGCCAGAACGCCGCCAAGGCCCTGTGCCACCGCTGCCCCGTCATCTCCGAGTGCGCGGCCCACGCCCTGAGCGTGCGCGAGCCCTACGGCGTCTGGGGCGGCATGACCGAGGAAGAGCGCGAGGCGATCTACAGCCGCCGTCGCATCAGCTCCCCCACCTACATTCCGGCCGCCAAGACCGGAGATCGCGTCTCGGCGTAATTGCCTCCCGAGCAACAACGAAGCCCCCGAGCCACTGGCTCGGGGGCTTCGTTGTTGATGACTAGTGCGAGTGGCCGTGATGCGAGTGGCCGTGACCGTGACCTGCGTCAGCCGGCTCCTCTTCCTTCTTCTCGACCACGAGCGCCTCGGTGGTCAGCAGCATCGCGGCGATGGACGCAGCGTTCTGCAGAGCCGAGCGGGTGACCTTGACCGGGTCGATGACGCCGGCGGCGATGAGATCGACGTACTCGCCGGTCGCAGCGTTGAGGCCCTGGCCTGCGGGAAGCTCGGCCACCTTCGAGACCACGACGTAACCCTGCTCGCCTGCGTTCTCGGCGATCCAGCGCAGCGGCTCGACTGCCGAGCGGCGCACGATGCCGACGCCGGTGGCCTCGTCGCCGGTCAGGCCGAGGTCATCCTTGAGAACCGCGACGGCCTGCACGAGTGCGCTGCCACCGCCGGAGACGATGCCCTCTTCGATTGCGGCGCGAGTCGCGGAGACTGCATCCTCGATGCGGTGCTTCTTCTCCTTGAGCTCGACCTCGGTGTGCGCGCCGACCTTGATGACGACAACACCACCGCTGAGCTTGGCCAGACGCTCGGCAAGCTTCTCGCGATCCCAATCGGAATCGGTGCGCTCGACCTCGCTCTTGATCTGGGCGACGCGATCGGCCACAGCAGCGTGATCGCCACCGCCGTCGACGATGGTGGTGTTGTCCTTGGTGACGACGACGCGACGTGCGGTGCCGAGAACCTCGAGGCCCACCTGGTCGAGCTTGAGGCCGACCTCAGCGGAGACCACGGTGGCGCCGGTGAGGATCGCGATGTCCTGCAGCACTGCCTTGCGGCGATCGCCGAAGGCCGGGGCCTTCACTGCGACCGACGGGAAGGTGCCACGGATGCGGTTGACGACGAGAGTCGACAGCGCCTCGCCGTCGACGTCCTCGGCGATGATCGTGAGCGGCTTGCCGGTCTGCATGACCTTCTCGAGCAGCGGCAGGAGCTCCTGAACGCTGCTGACCTTGTTCTGCACCAGCAGGATGTGGGAATCCTCGAGCACGGCTTCCATGCGCTCGGCATCGGTGACGAAGTACGGGGAGATATAGCCCTTGTCGAACTGCATGCCCTCGGTGAACTCGAGCTCCATCGACGTGGTGCTCGACTCCTCGACGGAGATGACGCCGTCCTTGCCGACCTTGTCGAACGCGTCGGCGATCAGGCCGCCGATCTCGGCATCCTGCGAGGAGATGGTCGCGACCTGCGCGATTTCGTCCTTGCCGGCCACCGGGCGAGCCATGTCGTGCAGCTTCTCGGTGACAGCGATGACAGCCTTGTCGATGCCGCGCTTGATGCCGATGGGCGATGCGCCGGCCGTGACCTGGCGCAGGCCCTCGTGCACCATCGCCTGGGCGAGCACGGTGGCGGTGGTGGTGCCGTCGCCCGCGACGTCGTTGGTCTTGGTGGCAACTTCCTTGGCCAACTGGGCGCCGAGATTCTCGTACGGGTTCTCGAGCTCGATCTCCTTGGCGATGGTGACACCATCGTTGGTGATCGTGGGAGCGCCCCACTTCTTGTCGATGACCACGTTGCGGCCCTTGGGGCCGAGGGTCACCTTGACGGCGTCGGCGAGAGCATCGACACCGCGCTGCAGGCTGTGACGTGCGTCTTCGTCGAATTCGAGAATCTTTGCCATTGCTTTGTCTCCCAAGTAAAACGTTGCTGAATCAGCGGACGATCATGTGAATGGCCCGCGTGGAGGCGCGGTGCGCGAATCCACAGCGGGCCATTCGAAAACGAGATGAACCGAAGGTTCTTACTTCTCGACGATGGCGAGGATGTCGCGGGCCGACAGGAGCAGGTACTCCTGGCCGTTGTACTTGACCTCGGTTCCGCCGTACTTGCTGTAGATGACGGTGTCGCCGACCTTGACGTCGAGCGGAATGCGCTTCTCGCCGGCCTCATCGAAACGGCCGGGGCCGGTCGCGATGACGGTGCCCTCCTGGGGCTTCTCCTTGGCGGTATCGGGGATGACCAGGCCGGAAGCGGTGGTCTGCTCGGCTTCGAGGGTCTGGACCAGGATGCGGTCCTCGAGGGGCTTGATGTTGACCGACACGATGTCGTCCTTTCGGATCTGTCTATGCCCGTAGTGGGCGAAGCTGTTAGCAGTCCCAGGTGGGGAGTGCTAGATCCAAATCTACGGGCCGATTAGCACTCCGTCAAGTTGAGTGCCAGCCCGTGGCGAGTGGGACGATGCCGACGTGGACCTGAGTACCGCCTCCTGGCTGACCTCCCGCGCCGGGGCCGAGGCGATCGCGGTGGCCCGGCAGCTGTGGGCCACCAGCCCTGACTCCCTGGCGGCCGGTACGCGCCTGCGGCGAGAGCTTCCGGGCCTCGATTCTGCCCAGGTGGCCGCCGCCCTGAGCCAGGCCGAACTGCGTGCCCTGGCCGCTGATCGCTACGGCATCGCGGGCTCCCCGCTGCTCACCCGCGAGGGGCTCGAGCAGGCCACCCGGCCCGAGATCGCGGCCCGACGAGGCCGGCTGCTGGCGGAGGCGGGCATGACCCACGCCCTCGACCTGACCGCCGGCCTCGGCTTCGACTCGGCCGGGTTTGCTCAGGCCGGCATCGCGGTCACCTGCATCGAGCGCTCCCCGGAGATCGCGACCCTGCTCGCTGCGAACCTGCCGGAGGCCACCGTCATCACGGGCGATTGCACCGACCCCGCGATCCTCGACCCGGTGCTCACCTCGCTGCCCGAGAGCACCGTGATCTTCGTCGACCCCGCCCGGCGCACCGGCCGTCGCACGGCCGATGGCTCACGCGCGCAGTCGGAGCGCGATCCGGAGCGCTGGTCTCCCCCGCTCTCCTTCGTCATCGGCCTGGCAGAGCGAGGCCTGCGCGTTGTCGTCAAGACCACGCCCGGCTTCGCGATCGAGTCGATCCCCGACCGCTGGTCCGCCGAATGGGTCAGCAGTGACCGCACCGTCGTGGAGTGCACGCTGGCCAGCTGGCCGCTGTTCGGCCAGCGACGCGCCGTCGGCATCGGGCGTCAGGAGTTCGAGATCTCCGCGACAACCGCGATGAGCGACACATCAGAGGTCCGCCACTTTCTCTTCGAGCCGGATCCGGCCGTGGTCAATGCCGATGCCGTCGACGCCCTCTGCGTCGACGGAGTGTCACGCGTCGACGCCAACTCGCACTGGCTCACCTCCGATGACCCGATCACGCATCCCGCGCTCCGCGGATTCCGAGTCGAGCAAGAGGCGAGCCCCGATGCGCGAGCCCTTCGCCCGATGCTGCGCGAGCTGGGCATCGGCGAACTCACCGTGAAGACCCGTGGCGCCGGAGTCGATGCCGAGAGATTTCGCGCATCACTGAAGCTGAGCGGACCGAACTCGGGAGTGCTCGTGATTCTCGTGCGCGAGGGCAGGCAGGAGGCCTATCTCGTCACGCCACTGCCGAGCGAATAGCCGCGATCGCCGCGGCATCCGTGCCGCAACAGCCGCCGACCCAGGTGGCGCCGTGCTCGACCCACTCTGAAGCGTTACGCGCGATGTCGTCGAGGGTCACTCCATTCCACACGCCGGTCGCGGAATCCCAGGCGCCCCCGGCATTCGGGTACACGATGACCGGGAGCGAGGTCGTCGCTCGAATGCGATCGATCAGCTCGGGCACGTAGATGGGGTCAGTGCAGTTGATGCCCACGCGCGTGATGCCGGAGATGGCCTCGGCCTCGCGCACGGCGTCCTCGATTCGCTGGCCGGCGCACGTGTGAGCGCCGTCCTTCGCGCTGAAGGTGATCCAGGCAGGAATCTCGTTGCCGTCGAGGACATCGGCGAGTGCCCGAACCTCGAGCACGTCAGGGATCGTCTCGATCGCGAGGAAGTCGGGCTTCGCGCTGGCGAGGATCTCGATGCGCTCGCGGTGGAAGTCGGCCAGCTGCTCGCG
>JBEGLG010000233.1:0-10059 GCA_041183645.1 Actinomycetota bacterium
GCGCCAGGTAGGCCATCGCCGGCCCGAGATCGGATCCGCCGATGCCGATGTTCACGACAGCGCGGATGGGTTGACCCGTGGCACCCTTCCACTCCCCCGATCGCACGCGTTCGGCGAAGGCTCCCATCCGGTCGAGTACCTCATGCACATCGGTCGTGACTTCCTGGCCATCGACCAACAGCGAGTCACCACGACGGCGACGCAGGGCGGTGTGCAGAACAGCGCGATCCTCGGTGTTGTTGATGTGCTCTCCGGCAAGCATGGCGCTGCGCGCGAGAGAGACACCTCGCTGCTCGGCCAGTGATCGAAGCTCGACCAGAACCTCATCACTCACGCGTTGCCGCGACATGTCGAGACTGATGCCGCAGGCCTCCAGGGTCAGGCGCTCGGGTCGACCGGTGTCGGTCTCGATGAGCGCGCGCAGACTTGTCTCGCGCATGTCGGCGGCGTGCGCGCGGAGCGAGGTCCAGGCAGGGGCGTCGAGAGGACTGTCGGACGAGAGGCGGGCGGAGGTCATGCCACTACCCTTGCACTGACGTCACCATTGGGACGCATTGACCGCGAGGAGTCGGCGTGAGCCAGTCAGTAACCCTGGGAATGGTCGGTTGCGGCCGGATGGGCGCCAACCTCGTGCGACGTGCCATGCGTGGCGGCCACCAGGCCTTCGCCTACGACCCTGATCCCGCGGCCGTGGAACCCCTCGTCGCCGAGGGTGCGACCGGTGCCGCCAGCCTGGCCGAGCTCGTGAGCGCGATGCCCGCGCCCCGCACCGTGTGGGTGATGGTCCCGGCCGGGCACATCACCGACTCCGTCGTGTCGGAGCTCATCGGGCTGCTCTCCCCGGGCGACACCCTCATCGACGGCGGAAATTCGTACTACCGCGATGACATCCGGCACTCGGCTCAGGCGGCCGAGAAGGGCGTCGACTTCCTTGATGTCGGCACCTCCGGCGGCGTCTGGGGCCTCGAGCGCGGCTACTGCCTGATGATCGGCGGGCCTGATGCCGCCGTCCGACGACTCGCGCCCCTGTGGGACACCATCGCACCCGGTGCCGCCACCGCGGAGCGCACTCCCGGGCGCACGGGCGACTTCACTCCTGAGGAGACCGGCTGGCTCCACTGCGGCCCGAGCGGCGCGGGTCACTTCGTGAAGATGGTGCACAACGGAATTGAGTACGGGCTGATGGCTGCGTACGCCGAGGGCTTCAACATTCTCAAGCACGCGAATGCCGGCAAGGCAACACGCGATGCCGATGCCGAGACGGCGCCGATGAGCAATCCGGAGTTCTACCAGTACGACATCGATATCCCGGCTGTCGCCGAGCTGTGGCGCCGCGGAAGTGTCGTGGGCTCCTGGCTGCTCGACCTCACCGCCGATGCCCTGCATCAGTCACCCGGCCTGGAGGAGTTCGGCGGTCGTGTCTCCGATTCCGGCGAGGGTCGCTGGACAGCCATCGCGGCTATCGACGAGGGCGTGCCTGCCCCGGTGCTTACCGCCGCGCTCTACGAGCGCTTCGAGTCACAGGGCAACGGCACGTATGCCGGCAAGGTGCTCAGCGCCATGCGCAAGGCATTCGGCGGCCATTCCGAGAAGAAGGCCTAGAGCCGAACCCCGAGCAGTGAGTCGCACATCGCGGCCATCTGCGCAGGCGCCTCGGCATCAGTGCCCGCACCGCTCAACGCCTTAACACTCCAGGCATCCATGACGTCGAGTGCGGCTGCAGTCTGGAGGTCATTCGCCAGGTGCTCACGAATGCGCTCGATGTACGGAGCGGCACCATCTCCGGTCGCGCAGGCCACGGCACTGCGCCACAGTCCGAGCCGGTCGGTTGCGCCCTGAAGACCGTGAGGAGTCCAGGCCCAGTTGCTGCGGTAGTGATGCGCCAGCAGCGAGAGCCGAATGGCCATCGGATCATGACCCTCGTGCCGAAGCACGGAGACGAAGACCAGATTGCCGCGTGACTTCGACATCTTGTGCCCCTGCCAGGCGACCATGCCCGCGTGCACGTAGTGCTTCGCGTACGGGTATTCGTCGCGAATGACCTGTGCCTCGGAGGCACCCATCTCGTGATGCGGGAAGGCGAGATCGCTGCCGCCTCCCTGAACGTCGATTCCCATGCCGAGGTAGTCGAGAGCGATGGCCGTGCATTCGATATGCCAGCCGGGACGACCGTGTCCGAGTGCGGTGTCCCAGGAGGGCTCCTCGGGCCTCGCCGCCTGCCAGAGCAGGCAGTCGAGTGGATGACGCTTTCCCGGACGATCGGGATCGCCACCACGCTCGGCGAAGATCCGGATCATCTCCTGCTCATCGAGATGCGCGACGCTGCCGAAAGCCGGGTCGCTGCCCACGGCGAAGTAGAGATCGTCGTCAACCGCGTAGACGACACCGCGCTCCTGCAGGGACTCCACGTAGCCCGCCACGGAAGGGATCGCCTCGACAGCGCCGATGTAGTGATCAGGGGGCAGGACGTTGAGTGCTGTCATGTCCTCGCGGAACAGTGCGGTCTCGCGCTCGGCGATGACCTGCCAGTCCTCGCCCACGGCCACCGCACGCTCGAGGAGCGGGTCATCGATATCGGTGACGTTCTGCACGTAGAGAACCGGGTGTCCGCCGTCGCGCCACACGCGCTGCACCATGTCGAAGGCAACGTAGGTCGCCGCGTGGCCCATGTGAGTGGCGTCGTAGGGCGTGATGCCGCAGACGTACATGCGTGCCGTGCCCTCGGGAGCCGTGGCGCGAATAGTGCCGGTTCCGGTATCCATGAGCGAGAGGGCAGGGGCCAGACCAGGGATCTTCGCCGGTGCCGGCACGCTCCACGATTTCACTCGTTCAGCCTAGTGCGGCTAGAAGACCGGCCACGGAACCGAAGGCCATTCGGGCGAGGGATGGGGCATCGTGCCCGTCTCGATGAGGGTGCGCAGGCGAAGCGAGGTGACCGCGATCTCCTCCGGCGTGAGCCACGGACTCAGGGTTGCCGCGAGATGAGGCTCGAGTGCCCGGAGGTCATCGACGACATCGTCGTCGATCGACTCGCCTGCCCAGCCCCAGAGCACGGTGCGCAGCTTGTCGTCGACATGGAACGACACCCCGTGGTCGATGCACCAGATGCGATCGTCACCGTCGAGGATCACGTGGCCGCCCTTGCGATCGGCATTGTTGGTCAAGGCATCGAAGGCCGCGACTCGGTGCAGATCCGCTCGATCGGCATGCACGAGCACGAGCGGATTGCCCTCCTGATCCTGTGCCTCGAGAACCGTGATCCATCCCGGAGGTACCTCGGCGGGTGCGCAGACATCGACGACATCAGCCGTGTCGGATTCCTCGATCCAGGCCTGGCACATTCCCGGACCGGCCGGGCCCTCCTCGCGCCAGGTGGTCGGCGGAACCAGATGCCAGCCCAGGGCTTCCGAGAGCGCGAACGACGCCAGTTCGCGGCGGCCCAGGGTTTCGTCGGGAAAATCCCAGAGCGGACGCTCACCCGCCACCGGCTTGTAGACGCAGCGCAACTCGAGATCGTCATCTAAGGGCACGGTGCAGAGCAGGGTGGCGTTGGACGCCACCGCGAGTCGGCCCTCGACGGTGAGATCCCCCTCGCGCAGCGCAGTCAGCAGGCGCGGGTCATCGAGCCACTGAGTTACCGGATCGATCATGCGCGGCGGCGATAGCCATTGGCCCGTGGGCACACATGACCGCCGGCATCAAGCGGCTGGTTGCAGAAGGGACACGGCGGACGGCCTGCCGACACCACGGCACGTGCTCGCTCGGCGAAGGATCGTGCCTGAATGGCCGTGACCCACACTCGAAGGGTGTCAGGCCCGTCATCGTCGTCGTCGGCAAGCTCGGGGATCTCCTCGGAGTCCTCGTTGATGGCATGAGCCTCGATCACCACGTGCGACGACGCATCGTCCCAGCCCAGCGCCATGGCACCCACGCGGAACTCCTCGACGATGGGGGCATCGAGTGGTGCGGCATCGGAAATCAGATCGACGCCGGCTGGCGGGATCTGTACGTCGACATCTCGAGTCTCGAGAACCTCGTCGAGCAATTGGTCGATGCGCTCGGCAAGCACGGAGACCTGCCCCTTCTCGGCGACCACGCTGGTGAGCGCATTGCCCTTGCGAGCCTGGAGGAAGAAGGTGCGCTCCCCCGGCATGCCCACGGTGCCCGTGACGAACCGATCGGGGTCGCGAAACTCGAATACCTGACGGCTCATCCCTTGCCGCCCCCGACAGCCGCATCGCTGGAAGCACGTGTCACTTTGGCAGGCTTGAGCAATCGACCGAGATCGACTCCCGAGTCGTTGCTGCGCACGACGAAGGGACGATGCGCGGTGTACTGCACGATGCTCAGAGAGGCCGGATCGACGCGAATGCGCTGGAAGGCATCAAGGTGCATGCCGAGTGCATCGGCGAGAATTGCCTTGATGACATCACCGTGACTGACCACCACGTATAGGCCGTCGCTCCCGACGATCTCGTTCCACTCCCGGATACCCGCCACTGCGCGATGCTGCATATCGCGCATGCTCTCGCCATCGACACCGGGGAACACCGCGGCACTCGGGTGCGCCTGGACCACGGACCACATGGGCTCCTGGGCGAGATCGCCCAGCTTTCGCCCTGTCCAGTCTCCGTACTTGCATTCGACGAAGCGCTCATCGATATCGCGAATCACGGTGCGACGCTGGAAGGCGGCAATGGCATCAGCGGTCGCCACCGTGCGCTCCAGCGGCGAGCTGACAATCCGCGGAATGCGCACATCGGACAGTCGCTCGGCGAGTTCGGCTGCCTGCTTGCGCCCCTGCGAGTCGAGGCGCACGCCCGGCATGTGGCCGGCGAGGATACCGTCGGCGTTGGCCTTCGTGCGCCCGTGGCGGACCAGCAAGACGGTGGTCATGAGGTGAGCACGCCCGCGGCAAGCAGGATCATGACCACAATGCCGAGCGCCACGCGGTAGATCACGAACGGCCGGAAGCTCTTGGTCGAGACCCAGCGCAGCAGCCACGCGATCACCGCAAAGCCGATCGCGAAGGCGATCACCGTGGCCATGATGGTCGGGCCCCAGGCGACACTCGAATCGCTGCCGATCTTGCGCGCCTCGTAGAGCCCCGAGCCGAGCACGGCGGGGATCGCCAGGAGGAAGGAGTAGCGTGCCGCCGCCTCGCGGGTGAATCCGAGAAAGAGTCCGGTCGAGATCGTCGCGCCGGAACGCGAGACGCCCGGGATCAGTGCGAAGGCCTGACCGATGCCGAACATGATCCCCTGGCCGGAGTTCAGGCTGGCCAACGACTTCTGCTTGCGACCGACACGGTCGGCGTAGCCGAGGATCAGGCCGAAGATGATCAGGGTGCACGCGACCAGCCAGAGATTGCGGGCCACGGTCTCGATCTGATCGGCGAAGAGCACACCCAGGACAACCACCGGAATCGTGCCGATGATGATGTACCAGCCCATGCGCGCATCGAGATTGCGACGCAAGGACGGGTTCACCAGGCTTCGACCCCAGGTGCTGACGATGCGAATCAAGTCGTGACGGAAGTACAGCAGCACGGCGCATTCCGTGCCGATCTGGGTGACAGCGGTGAAGGCCGCACCCGGGTCATTCCAGCCGAACAGCTGCGACACGATCAGGATGTGCGCACTCGACGACACGGGCAGGAACTCGGTCAGGCCCTGGACGATGCCGAGGACAAGCGCCTCGAACCAGCCCATCAGGCGGCATCCGGGGTGTCGTCGACGAGATCGGCCATCAGGCGCACGACCTGAAGGCGCTGCTCGAGTGTCTCGGCCACCGGGGTGATGCTCACGGTGGTGACACCCGAGGCCTCGTAGGCCGCCAGTCGCTCGCTGATGCGCGCCGGCGAGCCGAGCAGAGAAGTCTGATCGATGAACTCGAACGGCACGGCCATCGCAGCCTCCTTGTACTTGCCGTCGAGGAAGAGCTCCTGCACCTGCTCCGCGGCATCCTCGAAGCCCATGCGCACCGCGAGCTGGTTGTAGAAGTTCTTCTCCCGGCTGCCCATGCCGCCGATGTACAGGGCACTGTTCGCGCGCAGGGCGTGCGCGCAGGCCTGGGGGTCATCGCCCACCACCACGGGCACTGTCGGCACGATGTCGAAGCCGTCGAGGGTCTTGCCCACCTTCGCGCGGCCGCGGGCAAGTGCCTCGATCTGCTCGCCGGCGTATTCCGGTGAGTAGAAGATGGCCAGCCAGCCATCAGCGATCTCGCCGCACAGTTCCAGGTTCTTCGGGCCGATGGCCGCGAGGTAGATCGGAAGGTGCTCGCGCACGGGCGGGAAGTTGATCGCCAAGGCCTTGCCCGGCCCGTCGGGCAGGGGCAGGGTGAAGAACTCTCCCTGGGCGCTGACCTTCTTGCGCGCCAGGGCATCGCGCACGATCGCGACGTACTCGCGCGTACGCGCCAGGGGCTTGTCGAAGCGCACGCCGTGCCAGCCCTCCGAGACCTGCGGGCCGGATACCCCGAGGCCGAGACGGAATCGGCCGCCGGAGAGTGTGTCGAGGGTGGCGGCCGTCATCGCGACATTCGCGGGCGTGCGCGCCGGGATCTGGAGCACCGCGGAACCGAGGTCGATCGATGTGGTCTGCGCCCCGATCCACGACAGGATCGTGACCGCATCTGAGCCGTAGGCCTCGGCGACCCACACCGATGAGTACCCGCAAGCGTCGGCCTCAATAGCGAGCGCGATGTTGGATGCATCGTTGCCGGCGCCCCAGTAGCCGAGATTCAGTCCGATTTCCATAAGGCGAGCCTATGCCCCCTCGTGGTCAGGCCCAGGTAGCGTCGTCTCATGCAGCAACGACCACTCGGCAGGTCCGGAATCTGGGTGGGCCGACTCGCGCTCGGCACCATGACCTGGGGTCGCGGTACCGATGAGTACGAGGCCCGCGATCAGCTGGCCGCATTCCTCAGCGCCGGCGGCACCTTGATCGACACCGCCGATGTCTACGCCGAAGGAGTGTCCGAGCAGCTCCTCGGCGAGCTTATTCGCGAGTTCGATATTCGCGACGAGATCATCCTCGCGACCAAGGCTGTCTCGCAGCCTGATCCCGGCCGGCGCTTCAACGGCTCGCGGCTGCACCTCCTGCGAGCCCTCGAGGGCTCCTTGCGCCGACTGAACACCGAGGTCATCGACCTCTGGCAGCTGCACGCCTGGGATCCCTGGACCCCGATGGACGAGACTCTTGCCGCCGTAGATGAGGCCGTCTCCAGCGGCAAGGTGCGCTACGTGGGCATCTCGAACTACTCGGGCTGGCAGACCGCACGCGCGGCCACCTGGCAGAAGGCGGTGCCCGGCCGCGCTCCGATCATCACGACTCAGATGGAGTACTCGTTACTCGAGCGTGGAATCGAGCGCGAGATCGTTCCCGCCGCCCAGTCGCTCGGCCTCGGAATCCTGCCGTGGTCGCCCTTGGGTCGCGGCGTACTCACGGGCAAGTACCGGCACAGCACGCCTGCCGACTCGCGGGGCGGCAATGCCGAGACCGCGTCGTGGATCCAGGTCTACCAGGATGAGCGCTGCCGCCGCATCGTCGACGCCGTCGCCACTGCCGCCGAGGGCTTGGGGTGCTCGCCGACCGAGGTATCGATTGCGTGGCTGCGCGACCGCCCCGGCGTCGTTGCTCCCATCCTCGGCCCACGCACGACCACCCAGCTCGTCGCCGCCCTGGCTGCCGAGGAGCTCGAGCTCCCCGACGAGATCCTGATCGCGCTCGATGACGTCTCGGCTCCCCCGATGGGGTATCCCGAGGCCGGCTGGGCCCAGCGCAGGTAGTCATGCAGCGCACGAATGCCGTCTGGGAATTCCGCGAGTTCTGGTTCCCGCGCGGCACCACGCGCGAGGTAGCACGCCAGGCACTGACCGAGATGGCCGAGCAGGATCGCTGGGAGCTCTCGCGGGTGGCGATCCTCCACGACGGGCGCCGCAAGGTCGTGCTGCGGCGCAAGGTCTACCGAGTTCAGCGCACCGCCTAGCGTGCCCCTAGGCGACGCGCAGGAACCGATCGAGCACCCGCACACCGAAGGTCAGGCCATCGAGCGGCACACGCTCATCGACTCCGTGGAAGAGGCGCCAGTAATCGAGCCCCGCCGGCATCTGCAGCGGCGAGAAGCCATAGCAGGCGATACCGAGGCGATGGAACGCCTTGGCATCGGTACCGCCGGAGATCATGTAGGGAATCGCACGCGCGTGCGGATCCTCGGCGCGCAGCGCGGCGGCCATCAGATCTACCGACAGCGTGTCGAACGGCGCCTCGAGCGCGATGTCGTCGACGACATGCTCGATCGTGATGTCGGGACCGACAAGTTCGCGAATGGTGCGCTCGAACTCCTCCTCGAAGCCCGGCACCGTGCGCCCATCGATGGCGGCATAGGCCTCGCCCGGAATCACGTTGTGCTTGTACCCGGCCTCGAGCATGGTGGGATTCGCCGTGTTGCGAAGGGTCGCGCCGACAAGCAGGCCGAGCGCGCCGAGCTTGCGCACGAGCTCTTCGTTGTCGTGCACCGCAAGATCGACGCCGAAGGCATCGCTGAGCTCACCGAGGAAACGATCGACCGTGGCCGTGCGTCGCTCGGGCCACTCGTAGGTGCCGACCCGCACCACGGCCTCTGACAGCCGAGTGATCGCGTTGTCGTCGTGAATCATCGATCCATGCCCCGCGCGACCCGCGGCGCGCAGCCGCATCCAGCGCATGCCCTTCTCAGCAGTCTGGATCGGATACAGCCGCAGGTCGTCGCGCACGCTGATTGAGAAACCGCCGACTTCTCCGACGGCCTCGGTCACGCCATCGAAGATCTCGGGACGATTCGCCGTGAGCCAGTGAGCGCCGTGGCGTCCGCCGGCCTCCTCGTCGGGCAGGAGCAGCACGACGATGTCACGGCGCGGACGCAATCCGGTGCGACCCCAGCCGCGCAGCACGGCCAGGATCATGGCGTCCATGTCCTTCATGTCGACAGCGCCGCGGCCCCAGATAAATCCGTCGTCGACTTCCGCTGCGAAGGGTGGGTGGGTCCAGTCGGATGCCACGGCCGGAACGACATCGAGATGACCATGCAGCAGGAGTGCTCCTGCAGTCGGGTCAGTTCCGGGAATCCTCAGGTGAACCCCTCGGCGGGAGGAGTCAGTGGTCGTGAAGACTTCGGGCTCCCATCCCGCCTCGCGCAACGCCTGAGCCGCGTACTCCGCGACGTCTGACTCGCCCACGGTGAGGGGGGAATCACCGAAATTTGTCGAATCGAGCATGATCAGGCTGCGACACAGATCGACGACATCAGCATCGGCACCGGGCAGCTGCGACCAGGGGGTTTCCACGCTCCCATACTGCCGTGTCAGCGGCCGTGCGCGGAGCAGGTATGCTTCTCCTGCTTCAACACCTCGTCCGGGTGGCGGAATAGGCAGACGCGCTAGCTTGAGGTGCTAGTTCCCTTTACCGGGAGTGAGGGTTCAACTCCCTTCTCGGACACGTCGTTGAGACAGCGATAACGAAAGCCCCCGCTTCGGCGGGGGCTTTCGGCTTCTCTAGGCCGGCGAGCCGGTGATGGGTGCGTTCGGATCCGCCGGGACATGACGGGCGTAAGCCCGCGAGGCCACCACCGTGATCAGCGCCGCCAGGATCACGAGCACAGCACCCACCGCATTGTCGATGAGTCGGGCCTTGCCCAGGCCCGCCGCACCCTCGACGGTGAAGGCATTGAGGTAGGCCGTGGCAGGCGCGATCAGGATGAAGTAGATCCAGTGCCGCGGGCTGAACTTGGCGATGAGTGCCGCCACGCCGAAGACGATTCCGATCAGGTAGAGCCCCAACGGGAAGGGCAGTCCGAAGACCTCGGTGTAGGTCGTTGATCCAAGGAGCGCATTGATGCCCATGAATACGCCGATGCCCACGAAGGTACCGATCACTCGCTGCAGGGTCAGCTTCCAGGCAATGTCGGTGCCGACCTGGGTGAGCACGAGGATCACCGCGAAGATAAAGGCGCCGCCGGGAATCTTGGGATTGCTGAGAAAGTAATAGGCCGCGATCGCGGCGAGGACCGTGATGGTGA
>JBEGLG010000234.1:0-3534 GCA_041183645.1 Actinomycetota bacterium
CACGTCGGCGCCGTCGAGCGTGATGCTGCCCGAGGTCACGACGTACTTGGGGTGCCCCGCGATCACATAGGCGAGGGTCGACTTTCCGGAGCCGTTCGGCCCCATGATCGCGTGGGTACGCCCGGAGTCGAGGGTGAGGGATACGCCGCGCAGGATCTCGCGCTCCCCTGCGTCAGTGATGACACTGGCGTGCAGATCGGTGATGACGAGCTGGCTCATGAGGAAACGCCTTTCGCGATATCGAGCGGGGTCGAGTTGATCTCCAGGTACGCGGTGCCCTCGTGCTCGGCGATGCGGGTGGAGTAGACGGGAACCGGCTCAATGGCCGGGAGGGTCAGAGGGGCTCCGGTGCGCAGATCGAAGGCGGATCCGTGCAACCAGCACTCGAGTGCGCAGCCTTCGACTTCTCCCTCGGAGAGCGACACATCGGCGTGACTGCAGCGATCTCCGATGGCGAAGATCTCGCCATCGATGGACACCACGGCCACGGCGGTCTCGCCGACGACTACGCGGGAGGGCTTGCGATCCACGAGCGTGTCGAGTGCGATCGTGCGAATGAACTCAGTCATCGTCGCCGCCGATCTCGGCGGGCACCCCGAGGCGTGCGCCGATGCGGCCCATGATGTCGGCCTGCCATTCCGGATCGGGAATGCGAGAGACGATGTCGGCGAAGAATCCGCGCACGACGAGCTGGCGTGCGGTCTCCTCGTCAATGCCGCGGGCCTGCAGGTAGAACAACTGGTCATCGTCGAACCGACCCGTGGCACTGGCGTGGCCCGCACTGGCGACATCGCCGGTCTCGAGCTCGAGATTCGGAACCGAGTCGGCGCGTGCGCCATCGCTGAGCAGGAGGTTGCGGTTGATCTCATAGGTATCGATGCCCGTGGCCTCTCGTCGCACGAGGACATCACCGACCCAGACGGTGTGGCTCTTGTCATCGGCGATCGCACCCTTGTAGACCACATTGCTGGTGCAGTGCGGGCGATCGTGATCGACGAAGAGGCGATGCTCCATGAACTGCCCGTGGTCGGCCAGGAACACGCCCAGCAGTTGGGCATTTCCGCCCGTGCCCAGGTACGCCACGCTCGGGAGTACGCGCAGTCGCGAGCCGCCGAGGCTGACCTGAGTGCCGGTGAAGTGCGCATCACGCCCGAGATCGGCGTGCCAGGTGAGCAGGGCCTCATGATCGCGATCACCGTCGTTGACATTGACGACGGTCGCGGAGGCGCCGTCGCCCACGGAGACCACGATGCTGCCGCACACGGCGGAGTTGGCGGGCTGATCGATGACCACCGTAGCCGTGCTGAATCGGCCGAAGCGGATCTCGACATGCTCGTAGGCGACTGTCGAGGTCGCGCTCAGGCGAAGGTGGATCGGCTCCGCGGCCTCGTGTTCGGCGGGGATGTCGAGAATTACGGCGTGCGTGACCTCGGCCCGGGCGATCGACGACGGACGGTCGATCGGGATCCACGTGCTGACCAGCTCGCTGATCGGGATCAACGAAGCCGGGCCCTCGGCCACGGTGACATGCCCTGCGTCGGCACTCGGCTGCATGAACTGCGCGAACGCCCCGGACGGGATGAAGCGCCATTCCTCCTCGCGCCCCGTGGGAACGGCGAAGTCGGCCGGTGACAGCGACCGCACGCGAGGCGCGAGATCTGTCGGAGGTGCGAGTTCGATGGCGGGTGAGGTCATCCGACTGCGCCTTCCATCTGAAGTTCGATGAGGCGATTGAGCTCGAGTGCGTATTCCATGGGCAGTTCGCGAGCGATGGGCTCCACGAAGCCGCGGACGATCATGGCCATGGCTTCGTCCTCGGCCATGCCGCGCGACATGAGATAGAAGAGCTGATCGGCGCTCACCTTGGAGACGGTGGCCTCATGGCCCATCGACACATCGTCCTCGCGGACATCGACATAGGGGTACGTGTCGCTGCGTGAGATGTCGTCGACCAGCAGTGCATCGCAGCGCACGGTGCTCTTGGAGCCGTAGGCGCCCTCGAGAATCTGCACGAGTCCGCGGTAGGACGTGCGTCCGCCACCGCGTGCCACGGACTTCGAGACGATGCTCGACGAGGTGTGGGGTGCGGCGTGGACCATCTTGGAGCCAGCGTCTTGGTGCTGACCCTCGCCGGCAAAGGCAATGGAGAGAGTCTCGCCCTTGGCGTGCTCGCCCATCAGCCACACCGCGGGGTACTTCATCGTGACCTTGGAACCGAGATTGCCGTCGATCCATTCCATGGTCGCGCCCTCGTGCGCCACGGCGCGCTTGGTGACCAGGTTGTAGACGTTGTTCGACCAGTTCTGGATGGTCGTGTAGCGGCAGCGCCCGCCCTTCTTGACGATGATCTCGACCACGGCCGAGTGCAGGGAATCGCTCGAGTAGATAGGAGCGGTGCAGCCCTCGACATAGTGCACGTAGGCGTCTTCGTCGACGATGATCAAGGTGCGCTCGAACTGGCCCATGTTCTCGGTATTGATGCGGAAGTAGGCCTGCAGTGGAATATCGACCTTCACACCCTTGGGTACGTAGATGAAGGATCCGCCTGACCACGTGGCGGTGTTCAGTGCGGCGAACTTGTTGTCGCCCACCGGGATCACGGTGCCGAAGTACTCGCGGAAGAGCTCGGGCTGCTCGCGCAGTGCGGTATCGGTGTCGAGGAAAAGCACGCCGAGCTGCTCAAGGTCCTCGCGAATCGCGTGATAGACGACCTCGGACTCGTACTGGGCCGCGACTCCGGCGACCAGGCGCTGCTTCTCCGCCTCGGGGATACCCAGCTTGTCGTAGGTGTTCTTGATGTCGGCCGGCAGGTCCTCCCAGCTCGTGGCCTGCTTCTCGGTCGAGCGCACGAAGTACTTGATGTTGTCGAAGTCGATGCCGGCGAGATCGGAGCCCCAGGCGGGCATGGGCTTCTTGTCGAACAGGCGCAGGCCCTTGAGCCGCAGGTCGAGCATCCACTCGGGCTCGTTCTTCTTGGCGCTGATATCGCGCACGACATCCTCGTTGAGTCCGCGTCGGGCGTTCGTGCCCGCGGCGTCGGGATCGCTCCACCCGTAGTCATACCGACCGAGCTCGTCGATTGTTGCTGCCTGCTCTTCGGCTGCAGTGCTCATGCCGACACCTTTCGGTCGTGTGATCGTTGGACGGGAATAACGGCCGTGCAGACACCATCGCCGTGGGCGAGGGTGGCAAGTCGAAGGACGTGCGTGCCGAGTGCAGCGCTCAGGGCAGCGGTCTCGGCCTCGCAGATGGCGGGAAACTCAGTGGCGGCATCGACAACGGGGCAATGGTGCTGACAGAGCTGCACGGTGGGTCCGTTGTCGTCCTCGACGGTGGCGGCATAACCGGCCGCGGTCAGGGTCGCGGCGAGTGACTCGACAGAGGTGAGCCGGTCGACTCCCAGGGTGGCCACGAGTCGGTCGGCCCGCTCTCGGGCGAAGCCGCGTACGGCCACCTCTCCCTGGGTGCTCTCGAGGAAGCGGAGCACCTCGATGGCCAGGGATTCGGAATCGTCGGTGAGCGCGGCGCGACCGG
>JBEGLG010000235.1:0-3574 GCA_041183645.1 Actinomycetota bacterium
TCTGGGATTTCGACTTCATGCGTCGGGCGCTTCTCGCCGCGGCCCTTGTCGGACTCATCGCGCCGCTGATCGGTGTCTTCCTGGTGCAGCGCCGACTCGCCCTGCTCGGCGATGGCATGGGCCATGTGGCGCTGACCGGCGTGGGCCTCGCCTTTCTCCTCGGCACGGCTCCGATCCCCACCGCCATGGTCACCGCGGCACTCGGCGCCTTCCTCATCGAGTTCATTCGCTATCGCAGTCGCACCGCCGGTGACGTCGCGCTCGCACTCCTGTTCTACGGCGGCATTGCCGGCGGCGTGCTCTTCGCCTCGCTCGCACCCGGGCGTGCGAGCTCATCACTGAACTCGTATCTCTTCGGATCCCTCTCGACCGTGGCCAGCGGTGATCTCTGGGCCCTTGGCGCACTCGTCGTCACGGTACTGCTCATTCTGCTGTTCTTCGGTCGCGAGCTCTTCGCCGTGAGCCTGGACCCTGACATCGCGCAGGTGCAGGGCATCAAGGTGCGGGCCATGAGCACGCTCATGGCGGTCCTCGCCGCCATCGTGGTGGTCGTGGGAATGCGCGTGGTCGGCTTGCTGCTGGTCAGCGCGATCATGATCGTTCCCGTCGCCGCTGCCCAGCAGGTCACGAGATCCTTCCGCGCCACCGCGGCACTCGCTGTCGTGATCGGCGTGATCGCCTCGGTCACCGGCCTAGTCGGCTCGTTCTATGTCGAGGCACCGCCCGGCCCCGCGATCGTGATCATCGCCCTGGCCTGCTTCGCCATTCTGGCGATCATCGCCGTGCCCATCCGACGCCGTCGACAAGAGCATGCATGAGCGTCCCCCAGCGTCAGACGCGCCAGCGCACGGCTGTTGCCGAACTGCTCGCCGAGATCGACGACTTCAGGTCGGCGCAGCAATTGCATGATGACCTGCGCCATCGTGGGGTCTCCGTCGGCCTGACCACCGTGTATCGCGCACTGCAGTCGCTCGCCGAGTCAGGCGAGGTCGACCAGCTCGTCAACGACGAGGGCGAGAGTGTCTACCGCAAGTGCAGTGGCGAGCATCATCACCACCTGGTCTGCCGGTCATGCGGCGCCACTGTCGAGATCGCCGGGCCGACCGTCGAGAAGTGGGCAGATGCTGTTGCGGCCAAGCACGGCTATGCCGAGGTCAGTCACACGATGGAACTGTTCGGGCTGTGCCCGAAGTGCCGCTAGTCAGCCCTTAGCCAGCGGGTTCGGCACGGCGCCACCGTAGCGTCGATCACGCGAGGCATAGATCTCGCAGGCATGCCACAGGTCGCGGCGGTCGAAGTCGGGCCACAGGGTGTCGAGGAACACCATCTCGGCATAGGCCGCCTGCCACAGCAGGAAGTTACTGGTGCGCTGCTCCCCCGACGAGCGCACGAAGAGATCCACGTCAGGCATATCGGGCTCATCGAGATACCTGTGGAACATTCGCTCGTCGATCTTCTTGGGATCGAGCTTCCCCGCCTGCACATCGCGCGCCATCGCCGCCGCCGCATCGGCAATCTCGGCGCGACCGCCGTAGTTCACGCACATGGTCAACGTGAGCTTGCGATTCCTCTTGGTGAGCTCTTCGGCTTCCTCGAGCTCGTTGATCACGCTGCGCCATAGCTTCGGCCTGCGCCCGGCCCAGCGCACGCGTACGCCGAGGTCGTTCATCTCATCGCGCCGACGGCGGATGACATCGCGGTTGAAGCCCATGAGGAAGCGAACTTCGTCGGGCGAGCGCTTCCAGTTCTCGGTCGAGAAGGCATAGGCCGAGAGCCACTCGATACCGAGTTCCAGGGCTCCTTCCACGCAGTCGAACAGGCTGGCCTCGCCCATCTCGTGACCTGCCGTACGTGGCAGGCCGCGCTCCTTGGCCCAGCGGCCATTGCCGTCCATCACGATCGCGACGTGCTTGGGCACGAGCTCCTTGGCGATCGCCGGCGGGGTCGCGCCGCTGGGATGCGGAGTTGGCGGACGATGACGGCGGCTCACGCGAGCATCCTGCCAGTCATGACCTGGTGCGATCGACAAGAGGCAGCGATCGGAGCCCGTGCTCGAGATGCCACTGGAGGAAGGCGGCAACCAGGCCACTGGCCTCACGCCGCGGGCGATCATCGCTGGCATCGGCCACCGACCAGTCGCCGCTGAGCAGCGCACCGAGTAGTTCGACCGACTCGACCGAGGGCGCAGCGGAACCTGGTGGTCGGCACTCCGCGCACACCATGCCGCCTGCCTGGATCGAGAAGGCCCGATGCGGCCCGGCTGTTCCGCAGCGCGCACATGCATCGAAGGAGGGTGACCAGCCCGCGACCGATAGCGAGCGCAGCAGGTACGAATCGAGGATCAGGGTCGGCTCGTGCTCGCGAGCCGAGAGCGAGCGCAGGCCGCTCACCAGCAGCACGTACTGCTGCATCGCGGGCTCGCGCTCCTCCGGGGTCAGGCGCTCGGCGGTTTCGAGCATCACCGTGCCGGCGGTGTAGGCGGCGTAGTCACCGGAGATCGTGCCGCCATGCGACTGGATCGACTCGACTTGGCTCACCGAGTCGAGGGAACGCCCTTCGTACAGCTGCACATCGACATGGCTGAACGGCTCGAGCCTCGCGCCGATGCGGCTCGTGGTCTTGCGCACCCCGCGGGCCACGCAGCGCACGCGACCGTGATTGCGGGTCAGCAGCGTGACAATGCGATCTGCCTCGCCCAGCTTCTGGGCACGCAGCACGACTGCTTCGTCACGGTAGAGGGGCACGGCTCATTGTCTCGCGCACCTGGCCCCCTGGCCCGACGGCGCGACGGTCAGAAGCCGAGACGTCGCAGCTGCTTGGGATCCTTCTGCCAGTCCTTGGCGATCTTCACGTGCAGGTCGAGGTACACCGGCACTCCGAGGAGCTCCTCGATGCCCTTGCGCGCCTTGGTGCCCACGTGCTTCAGGCGCGAGCCACCCTTGCCGATGACGATCGCCTTCTGGCTGTCGCGCTCGACGAAGAGAAAGGCACGCACGTCAGTGAGCGGACGATCGACCGGACGATCCTCGCGGGGCACGATCTCCTCGACCACCACGGCGATCGAGTGAGGAAGCTCGTCGGTCACGCCCTCCAGGGCCGCCTCGCGAATGAGCTCGGCAACCGAGATCTCGATGTCCTCGTCGGTGATCTCGCCATCGGGATAGAGCATCGGCCCCTCGGGGAGCAAGGAGATGAGCTGGTCGGTGAGCACCTGCACGTTGGCGCCATCGCGCGCCGAGACAGGCACGATGTCGGCCCAGGCGAACTCGAGCTCGTCGGCGAGCTCGGCCACGGCCTGCAGACGCTCGGCGAGGATGTCCTTGTTCACCAGATCGGTCTTGGTGAGGATGCCGACAAGCTTCTTGCGATGCAGGTTCTTGATCTCATTGGCGATGAAGCGATCGCCGGGGCCGATCTCCTGGTCGGCGGCAATGCAGAAGCCGATGACATCGACACTGTTCCAGGTCTCGCGCACCTCGTCATTGAGTCGCTCACCCAGAAGCGTGCGCGGACGATGCAGGCCGGGGGTGTCGACCAGGATCAGCTGCGCATCCTCGCGAGTGACGATGCCGCG
>JBEGLG010000236.1:0-18378 GCA_041183645.1 Actinomycetota bacterium
CTCACGAAGAGCACGGCGATCAGGTGGGCCGCCAAGGGCGTGCGGGTGAATTCCCTGCATCCGGGCTTCACCGATACCCCGATGCTCGAGCACGCAGCGAATACCGGGGTACTCGACCGAATGCTCGAGGCCACGCCCATGGGTCGTTTGGGTCGACCGGAGGAGATTGCCGCTGCGGTGGCCTTCCTGGCCAGCGACGACGCCTCCTTCATGACCGGGGAGGAAATGCACGTCGACGGGGGTTTCACGGCTCGCTAGCCCCCGCACGACCTTGGGAATGCGGAAGTCCCGGGTACCTGTGGTCACCCGGGACTTCACGTGGTCGGGCTGACAGGATTTGAACCTGCGACCCCACGGCCCCCAGCCGTGTGCGCTACCAAACTGCGCTACAGCCCGATGCCCGGCGAACCGAGCGACGTAACCCTACCCGCTCGGCTTTCACCGGCACGACGGGGCTACCTGCGAGAGCGCTTCTCGCGCACCCGCATCACGATCCGGATGGGAGTGCCCTCGAAGCCGAAGTCCTCGCGCAGCCGACGCTCGATGAAGCGACGGTAGCCCGGCTCCAGGAACCCCGTGGTGAACAGAGCGAACGTGGGCGGGCTCACTGCTACCTGGGCACCGAAGAGAATGCGAGGCTGCTTACCGCCGCGCAGGGGATGCGGATGGGCCTGGGTGAGCTCGGTGATGAACTGGTTGAGCTTTCCCGTGGGAACACGTGTCTCCCAGCCGGCCAGAGCGCGCTCGATTGCCGGCGTGAGCTTCTCGACATGACGCTTGGTCTTGGCCGAGATATTCACCCGGGGAGCCCACGGCACCTGCACGAGGTCTCGCTCCAGCTCTCGGTTGAGGTAGTGACGGCGCTCCTCATCGACGAGATCCCACTTATTGCAGGCGAGCACGAGTGCACGACCCGACTCGATCACCATGGCGATGATGCGGACGTCCTGCTCGCTCAGCGGCTCGCTGGCATCGACCAGCACCACGGCCACCTCTGCTCGATCGAGAGCTGCCTGAGTACGCAGGGTGGCGTAGTACTCGTGACCACTTGCCTCCTTGGCCCGTCGACGGATTCCCGCGGTGTCGACGAACCACCACCAGGTGTCACGCAGCTTGATGAGCTCGTCGACCGGATCAACCGTGGTTCCGGCCACCGAATCGACTACGACGCGCTCGCCACCGGCCAGGGAGTTGAGCAGAGATGACTTCCCGACATTGGGCTTGCCGAGCAGCGCCACTCGACGGGGTCCGCCCATACGCGACGTTCCTGAGCCCTCCGCCGGGAGCATGCGCACGATCTCATCGAGCAGATCGCCCGACCCTCGACCGTGAAGGCCCGAGACAGGGTGCGGCTCCCCGAGCCCGAGAGACCACAGGCTTGCCGCCTCGATCTCTGTCTGTGCATCGTCGACCTTCGTGGCGCACAGCAGCACGGGCTTACCTGACTTCCGCAGGACACTCACGATGGCCTCATCGGTATCGGTGGCGCCCACCGTGGCGTCGACCACGAACATGACGGCATCGGCATCATTGATGGCACGTTCCGCCTGAGCGGCGATCTGAGCGTGAATGCCCTTGACCTTGGTATCCCAGCCGCCGGTGTCGATGAGCATGAATCGCTTCGAGTTCCATTCGGCCTCATGGAGAACGCGGTCGCGGGTCACGCCCGGAATGTCCTCCACCACGGCCTCGCGGCGCCCGATGATGCGATTGACGAGTGTCGACTTGCCGACATTCGGGCGCCCGACGACGGCCAGCACCGGAAGCCCGGGCTCGCCCGCCCCGGGAACGGTGAGCTCGGCAAGTTCCTTGTCGAAATCCCCGAACTCGGCCCGCGCAGCCTCGAGGGCAGCGTCAAGCGAGGGATCGTCGGCTTCACTATCGGAGTCGTCGGCATACGAACCGACGGCATCCTCGTCATCCTCGATCTCGAATGCGACCCAATCGTCGTCAGACATGATTCTCCCTGCGCTCAATCACGAGATCGCAGACATGATCGATCACCTGCTGCAACGTCATTTCGGTGGTGTCGACGACCACTGCGTCGTCGGCTTGGGTAAGCGGTGATGCGGCGCGTGTTGAGTCGTAGGCGTCACGAGCCTTGAGGGCAGCCTCGGTCGCCTGCACGGCATCGGTACCTGTCTCGGCTGCCCGCCGCGCTGCCCGAATCGCAGGATCAGCGGTCAGGTAGACCTTCAGGTCAGCATCAGGAAGCACAACAGTGCCGATATCGCGGCCTTCGACCACGATCCCCCGCCCGAGTTCGCGTGCCTTCGACACGTGCTCGCGCTGAAGGTGCACGAGTCGCTCACGCACCTGCGGCACTGCACTCACCGGGCTGACGGCCGAGGTAACGGCTTCGGAACGAATGGGCCCGGATACATCGACGCCATTGACCGCAATCGTGGGCGACTGGGGATCCGTGCCGCTGGTGATGACCGGCGCTGAGGCGAAGGAGGCCACGGCAGCGGAGTCCGCAGGATCGATTCCCGCATCGAGTACTGCGCAGGTCATGGCCCGATACATCGCCCCGGTATCGAGGTACATCAGGCCGAGGGCCGAGGCAGTCCCCCTGCAGACACTCGACTTGCCCGACCCTGCCGGGCCATCGACGGCGATGATCACTGGCCCAGGCATGCTCAGAGCCTAACGGGCGCTCTAGGCGCGAACGTCGAAGCCTCGCGCCCGAAGCGCCGATCGAAGCGCTTCACCACGATCGGGACTCACGAAAACCTCGACCAGGCCGCTGGGACGACCGAGGATGTGCTCAATACGGACGTCTTCGGTGTTGATCCCCTCGTCGCCCGCGGCCGCGAAGAGCCGGGCGAGTTCGCCCGGAGAGTCGGCCAGCATGACAGCAACGCTCTCATACGCCGACGCCGTACCGCCATGCTTGCCGGGAATCCGCCGTTGCCCCTCGGCGCCATTGCGCAAGACCGTCGAGATCGCCGAGGCATCGCTACCGCTGTCATCGGACGACAGGCTGGCCCGCGCTGCTGTGAGGCGTTCGATCAGGGAATCGAGTACCTCGGATACTGGACCTGCATTCGTGCTCAGGATGTCGGCCCAGAGCTGGTCATCCGATGCGGCGATTCGGGTCATGTCGCGAAGTCCCTGGCCCGCAACACGCACGTAGGCATCGTCGGCCTGAACCAACTCAGCGGCGAGCACGCTCGAGAGCAGTTGCGGCGCGTGGGAGACCAGCGCCACGGCACGGTCATGCTCCTCCGGTGTCATCTCGACCAGGTAGGCACCGCACGCACTGATCAGTCGAGCCACCTGGGCAACGCTGTCCGATGTAGCGTCCATCGGAGTCACGATCCACAGTCGATCGTCGAGCAGATCGACACGGGCTGCCGTGGCGCCGGACACCTCGCGACCGGCCATGGGGTGACCGCCCACCAGTCGAGCGGGATCGGCTCCGAGAGCGCGGGCATCGCGAAGGACAGCCGTCTTGACCGACGTCACATCGGTGATGACCGCTCCGGGAAACTCGCGGGAGACTCGAGCGATCGTCTCGGCAGCATGCCGCGGCGGGACGCTCACGACCACGAGGTCGGGGCGTGCACCCTCGTGAAGCAGATCGCCGGCCCCGAGCTCACGCGCGACGATGGCCTGACCGGGGATGAGGTCATCGAGCAAGACCTCGATGCCGGCACGTCGCAGCGACAGGCCGATGGAGGTGCCGATGAGCCCGGTACCCACGATGAGGACCGAGCCCAGGGGTGAAGTCGACGCCACGGCGATCAGCCCCTCTCAGAGTCCGACATCGGTGTACAGGGACCGCAATTCTGCCCCATGGAGCTCGCGCATCACGCCGGGCCGCTGCTGACCGAGGTGGATGGGACCGATGCGCGTGCGCACGAGCTCAAGAACCGGATGCCCCACCGACTCCATCATGCGGCGAACAATGCGGTTGCGGCCCTCATGCAGCACGATCTCGACCATGGCACGATCCGGCAGTTGCTGAACCAGTCGAGCACTCACCGCCTTGGCCGGACCATCGTCGAGTTCGACGCCCTGGCGAAGCCTGGTGAAGACATCTTTGGACGGCTTCCCCGACACGGTCGCCACGTAGGTCTTCTCCACATCATGCGAGGGATGCGCGAGGCGATTGCCGAGATTTCCGTCGTTGGTCAGGATCAGAAGACCCTCGGTCTCGGCGTCGAGCCGACCAACATGGAAGAGTCGTTCCTCACGGTCGGCCACGTAGTCACCCACGCAGGGGCGTCCGTTCTCGTCGGACATCGTCGACACCACGCCTCGAGGCTTGTTGAAGGCGATCACCACCATGTCGGGAATCGTCGGCACACGCTGCCCATCGACGCGCACGACTGCCGTGAGCGGATCGACCCGCATTCCCTGCTCCTCGACGACTGCGCCATTGACCTCAACTCGCCCCTGGGCGATCAGGATCTCGCAGGCTCGACGGCTTCCGATTCCGGCGAGGGCAAGGACCTTCTGCAGCCGTGGGAGATTGCTGTCGTCAGTCACCGGTGGCCACCGAGTCGAGGACATCCTCGAGATCGGCGAGATCGGGAAGATGCTCCGCCAGCGGCGGAAGGTCATCGAGCGAGGCAATCCCCATTCGCTCGAGGAAATGCGATGTTGTCCGGTAGAGGATCGACCCGTCGTCGTGACCGGCCTCCTCAATGAGGCCTCGCGCGACCAGGGTGCGAATGACGCCGTCGACATTGACACCGCGAACGGCAGCCACGCGACCGCGGCTGACCGGCTGCCGATAGGCAATCACCGCGAGGGTCTCGAGCGAGGCCTGCGTCAGCCGAGCCTGCTGGCCGTCGAGCACAAAGCGCTCGACGAGAGGTGAGCAGGCTGCCCGCGTGTAGTAACGCCAGCCACCTGCAACCTCGCGGAGCTCGAAACCGCGCTCGTGCTCGTCATAGTCGGCGACCAGGCCTGCGATGGTCTCTTCCACGTCGGCCACAGTGCGGCGGGTCGCTGCGGCCAGCGACATGACGGTCATCGGCTCGTCTGCGAGAAGCAGGAGCGCTTCAATGCCGGCCGCCAGAGTCGGTGCACCCAGTTCGTCGACAGGAGTGTCGTCCTCGGTGACTTCGAGGTCGGCGGTCTCCTCGACGACATCATTCTCGCTCATCGGCACTCCCCTGCTGGTCGATCATGTCAACGTTCGGAATCTCGCTCAGTTCATCGATGCCGAGGTCATCATCGGTCTCATCATCATCGGTCTCATCGCCCTGGAGAGCGGGATCGGCATCCGAGGTCTCCGACGAATCATCGGTCTCGGGGGTGTCGTCGACGGGTGCAGTGCCCTCGAATTCATCAGTAATGCTGATCTCGCCCTCGTCAGGACCTGTCCACCGAATCGTGAGGTCACCCAGAGGAGTGATCTGCTCGAAGGCAACCATCGCATCGCGGTACAACTCGAGCAGTGCCAGGAAACGACCGACGATCAGCATTGTCGTATCGCAATCGGCAACGAGGGCGCGGAAGGTCGACGTGCGCTGACGTCGCATGCGATCGGCGATGATCACCGCCTGCTCGCGCACGCTGACCTTCTGTACGTGGATATGCCCGATGCCGACTTCCTCGACGGGCTTCGGAGCCAGTGCCTTTGCTGCGAGGGCAGCAAACTGGTCGGGGCCCAGACCGAGGAGAACCTCAGGGAGCAAGGCAGCGAACTGCGGCTCGAGTCCGACGGTGCGCGGAACTCGGCGATGAGCCGAGCCCATGCTCTCGGCAAACAGTGCCGCGACCTCCTTGAACGCCCGGTACTGCAATAGACGCGCGAAGAGCAGGTCGCGCGCCTCGAGCAGGGCGAGATCCTCTTCGTCCTCGACCTCACCGCTGGGCAGCAGACGAGCGGCCTTCAGATCGAGCAGCGTCGCTGCAACAACAAGGAAGCTGCTGGCCTCGTCAAGATCCCACTCACTGCCCTGGCCGCGGATATAGGAGATGAACTCGTCGGTGACTTGGTGCAGGGCAAGTTCGGTGACCTCGAGCTTGTGCTTCGAGATCAGCTGCAGCAGGAGATCGAAGGGACCCTCGAAGTCGCCCACGTGCACGGAGAACCCCGTGGGATCGTCGGCTACTGCGGTGGAATCGACTTCGGCATCGGTGGGAACACTCACCGGGACAAGACCTCGCGGGCAAGCTGCTCATAGGCCTGCGCACCCGAGCTCCCCGGTGCATAGGACGTGATGGGCTCCCCCGCCACTGCGGCGTCAGGGAACTTCACGGTGCGATTGATGACGGTCTCGAACACGAGATCGCCGAAGGCACCTCGAACAGTCTCGAGAACCTCGCGACTGTGCAGGGTGCGGGGGTCGTACATGGTGCCGAGGACACCGGTGATCTTCAGATTCGGGTTCAGTCGAGACGTCACCTTGTCGATGGTGTCCTTCAGGAGGGCGACTCCGCGCAGGGCGAAGTACTCGCACTCCATCGGAATGATGACCCCGGAGCTCGCCGTGAGGGCGTTGAGGGTGAGCAGGCCCAGCGACGGCTGGCAGTCGATGAGGATGACGTCGTACTCATCGATGATCGGCGCCAGCGCACGCCCGAGGGCGTATTCGCGACCTACCTCGCTGACCAGCTGAAGTTCAGCGGCGGAGAGGTCGATATTGCTGGGCAGGAGATCCAGGTTCTCGACATCAGTGGACACGATGACGTCGCCCACATGGCAGTCCAGCTGGGTCAGGAGGTTGTAGATCGACAGTTCCATCTCATTCGGATTGAGACCGAAGGAGATCGAGAGGGCGCCCTGAGGGTCGAAATCGACGAGAAGCACGCGGCGTCCGTAGCCCGCCAGGGCCGCACCGAGGCTGACCGTGGAGGTTGTCTTGCCGACGCCGCCCTTCTGATTAACCATCGCGAGGACCTGAGCAGGGCCGTGCGAGGTCAGGGGGGCGGGTTCGGGGATCTCGCGACTCACGGGTCGACTCTACTGTGCGACCGGCCAAATCCCGTGGCGCTCCCCCGAAGGCCGCTAGAGGGCTCGCGGGTGACTCGTGGCGTAGACCTGACGCAGTGTCTCGGCGGTCACGCGGGTATAGATCTGGGTGGTCGTGACCGAGGAATGACCGAGAAGCTCCTGAACGACCCGGACGTCGGCACCGCCCTCCAGGAGGTGGGTGGCAAACGAGTGTCGCATCGTGTGGGGGCTCACCGGGGAGGAGATCCCGGCCCGCTCGGCCGTGGTCGAGAGCACCTGCCAGGCGCTTTGTCGCGAGAGCGGAGCTCCTCGCAGATTGAGGAACACCCGAGAGGTGCCGCGACCCTTGATCGCCAGCACCGGGCGGCCACGCACCAAGTAGTCCGAAAGGGCGGAGGCGGCGTAGTCACCCAGCGGCAACTTGCGCTGCTTATTGCCCTTTCCGGTGACTAAGACCGTGCGAAGTTCCAGGTCGAGGTCGTCGATATCGAGACCGACCGCCTCGGAGATGCGGGCGCCCGTGCCGTAGAGCACCTCGAGAAGGGCACGGTTGCGCAGCCCAGGGGCTGTCTCGAGGTCACCCGCATGATCGAGGATGGCGGCAATCTCCGAGTAGCTGAGCGCCTTCGGAAGCCGTTGGGGCGTAGCACTCGGTTGCACATCGGCACAGGGATCACTGACCGTCCAGCCCTCACGCACGGCGAATTTATGAAAACCCCGCACCGCGATCACGGATCGAGCAGCACTCGACGCCGAGAGCGATGGGCCGAGATCATCAGCATGACGAAGCGATACCGCGAAATCCGACACGTCATTGGGGCGAATGACCTCCACGTGGGCGAGTCCTCTGCTCTCGCACCAGAGCTCGTACCGACGCAGATCACGCCCGTAGGCCTGCACCGTGTGCGGACTCAGCCCACGCTCGACCGAGATGTGGTCCAGGTAGCCCAACACCGCATCGTGAAGTCGTACGCCGGTCAGGCGAGTACCTCGGCAAGCGACACGGATCCGAGTCCGAAGGCGTCGGCGACAGCGGCATACGTGATCTGGCCGTCGTGCACGTTCAGGCCGAGTGCGAGCGAGTGATCATCACGAGCCGCCTGCCTCCAACCCTTATCGGCAATGGCGACGGCGTAGGGCAGCGTGACGTTGGTCAAGGCGTACGTGGACGTGTGCGGAACAGCACCGGGCATATTTGCGACGCAGTAGAACAGCGAGTTATGCACGGGGTAGGTCGGCTCGGCATGGGTCGTGGGTCGCGAGTCCTCGAAGCATCCGCCCTGGTCAATGGCGATATCGACAAGAACCGAGCCTGGCTTCATCCGCGAGACCATGTCGTTGGTGACCAGCTTCGGCGCCTTGGCGCCCGGTACCAGCACGGCGCCGATGACCATGTCGGCATCCTTGATCGCATGCTCGATCTCGTACGCGTTGGAGGCGATGGTCTGCATGTGACCTTGATAGATCGCATCGACGTGACGGAGCCGATTGATGTTCGTGTCGAAGAGGAGTACCTCAGCCTGCATGCCGAGCGCGATCGCGGCAGCATTCATGCCCGCGACACCGGCGCCGAGCACGACAACCTTGGCCGCGTATACGCCTGAGACACCGCCCATCAGGACGCCTCGGCCACCATAGGGACGCATCAGTGCCTGCGAGCCCACCTGCGGCGCAAGTCGACCGGCAACCTCGGACATCGGTGCAAGGAGCGGGAGGCTTCGGTCGGGCATTTCGACTGTCTCGTACGCGATGGCCGTGGCACCGGAAGAGATGAGGGCATCAGTGCATTCACGCGAGGCCGCCAGGTGCAGGTACGTGAAGAGAATCTGACCCTTGCGGATCTTGGAGTACTCGGAGGGGATCGGCTCCTTGACCTTCATGATCATGTCGGCGCTCGCCCACACATCGTCAGCGGTCGGAAGAATCGTGGCACCGGCCTTGATGTAGTCATCATTCGTGATCGACGAGCCTGCGCCCGCCTCGGTCTCGATGACCACTTCGTGACCATGCCGCACGAGTTCGTTGACACCGGCAGGGGTTATCGCCACCCGGAATTCGTTGTTCTTGATCTCCTTGGGAATTCCGACCTTCACGACTTCCTCCTCGTGTCCTGCACTCGCAGGGCTCCTCATCGATAGTAGGCCCGCTCCAGGCTCGTATGAGGCAGGTTCACCACCGACTCGGCGAGGAAATCACGGCTCAGTGGCCGTGGTGGACACGCCCCTCGGCCAGCAGGTGTGCGCGCACGGACCATGGGGCATCTGCCGACCGGAGGGAGTCCCAGCCTCGCTCGTGCGCGGCCTGGGCAGCCAGGATGCCGACGACCGCGCTCGGACTCCCCAGGCTTCCGGAGAGCACGTACTCCACCGCCTCGTCGAGGGGAACCCAGGCACGTGGCAGGAAGGCCTCCTCGGCCTCGCCGGTATGGGGTCGTCCTCCGGGAATCTCGCTCAGGTCGCGAGCGAGAAAGACCCGAATGGCCTCGCTTGATCCACCCGGACTATTGAAGAAGTCGACGAGCGTGTGCCAGGTGCGCGCCTCGTAACCGGCCTCCTCGGCTAGTTCTCGAGCGGCGGTCACGTGCGCAGGCTCGCCTTCTACGTCGAGAAGGCCTGCCGGCGGCTCGAACACCAGCATGGCAATCGGATGGCGATACTGGCGGATGAGCAGAACTCGGTCCATCTCATCGACGGCGATGACGACCACCGCACCAGGGTGGATCAGAACGTCCCTCTCGACTGTCGTCTCGTGGATGACCACAGTGTCGGTACGCACCGACCACACGTGACCGATGAAATCCGATCGCGAGGAGAGAATTCGAGCCTGGTCCGGCGAGTCCCCGATCGGGCCTCGCCACACCTCACTGGGCATCTCAGGCCTGGGAGACGGCCGAGGCCACGCCGGCACGCTGCAACGCCGCGGACACCAGCCCGATGAACAGCGGATGCGCACGCGTCGGACGTGACCGAAGCTCCGGGTGCGCCTGCGTGCCCAAGTAGTACGGATGCACGGAACCGGGGAGTTCGACGAATTCGACAAGGCGCCCATCTGGTGACGTGCCGGAGAAGACGAATCCCTTCTCCTCCAGCGGGGCGCGATAGGCGTTATTCACCTCGAAGCGATGACGATGACGCTCGTCGATGTACGGAAGACCGTAGGTCTTGGCCACCTGGGAGCCCTCAGCGAGCTTGGCGGGATACAGCCCCAGACGCATAGTGCCGCCCATATCGCGCTCGCCCGACACGACATCTCGCTGGTCGGCCATCGTCGAGACCACGGGATGCGGCGTTGACTCGTCGAATTCGAGTGAGTTCGCGCCTTCGAGCCCGACGACCGTACGCGCGTACTCGATGACCATGCACTGGAGGCCAAGACACAGCCCCAGCGTGGGCAGCCCGGTCTCGCGCGCGTAGGTAAGAGCTCCGAGCTTGCCCTCGATTCCGCGGACGCCGAAGCCGCCGGGAACGCAGATGCCATCGAGGCCGGCGAGTGCCTGCGCTGCCCCCTCGGGGGTAGCGCAGTCGTCGCTGCTGACCCAGCGGATATTGACCTTCGCATCATTGTGGAAGCCACCTGCTCGAATGGCTTCGGTGACGGACAGATATGCATCGGGAAGATCGATGTACTTGCCGACAAGGCCGATCGTGACCTCATGTGCCGGCTGATGAACACGGCGCAGAAGTTTGTCCCAGGTAGTCCAGTCGACATCGCGGAAAGGCAGATCGAGGCGGCGGATCACATACGCATCGAGGCCCTCGGCGTGCAGCACCTTGGGAATGTCGTAGATGCTCGGCGCATCGGTGGCAGCGACCACTGCTTCCTGGTCGACGTCGCACATCAAAGAGATCTTGCGCTTGATCGCAGCAGGCACGGGACGATCGGCACGCAGCACGATGGCATCCGGCTGGATACCGATATTGCGCAGGGCGGCAACCGAGTGCTGAGTGGGCTTGGTCTTCAACTCCCCCGACGGACCGATATACGGAAGCAGCGAGACATGCAGGAAGAAGACGTTGTCACGACCGATCTCATGACGAACCTGGCGCACCGACTCGAGGAAGGGCAACGACTCGATATCGCCCACCGTGCCACCGACCTCAGTGATCACGACGTCGATATCCGCAGCCGCCATCCGACGAATGCGCGACTTGATCTCGTTGGTGATGTGCGGGATGACCTGAACGGTGTCGCCCAAGTACTCTCCGCGGCGCTCCTTGGCAATGACCGTGGAGTACACCTGCCCCGTCGTGACATTTGCCGAGCCATGCAGATCGGTGTCGAGGAATCGCTCGTAATGCCCGATGTCGAGGTCGGTCTCCGTGCCGTCGTCGGTGACGAACACCTCACCGTGCTGGAACGGGTTCATGGTGCCCGGATCGACGTTCAGATAGGGATCAAGCTTCTGCATTGTGACGCGCAGACCTCGCGCTGCGAGGAGATTCCCGAGGCTGGAGGCCGTGAGCCCCTTGCCGAGAGAGGAGGCCACGCCTCCGGTGACGAATACATGCTTGGTCTGTCGGCTGCGCTCCACGGAAGGTCAGACTATCAGTGGTCGCGGCTACGACTTCCAGGACGCGCGGGCTGCCTCGGCCAGGTCGAGAAGTTCTCGGGCGTGAGCGGCGCCGGCGCTGGAATCCTCGAGTCCCGAGAGCATGCGAACAAGCTCGGTCACTCGCGCATCACCCGTCACTGCGCTGACATGGGAGGAGGTCACCATGCCGTCGGCCCCCTTGGTCACCACGAGTTGCACATCGGCAAAGGCAGCCACCTGCGGCAGATGGGTCACGACCAGGACCTGCGAGGTCTGCCCGAGCAGGGCCAGCTTGCGACCCACCTCTACCGCGGCCCGACCCCCGATTCCCGCGTCGACCTCGTCGAAGACGAATGTCGAGACCGGATCAGCACCGGCAAGAACGACTTCGATGGCGAGCATTACCCGAGAGAGCTCTCCGCCGGATGCCGAAGCTGCGAGCGGGCGAGGCTGCCCACCCTTGTGAGCCTGCAGCATGAAGTCGACCTGATCAGCGCCATGCAGCGCCCATGAGTCGATGTCATCGGTGATGGCGAGACCCACGGAGAACTTGGCATCGGGCAGCGCGAGGTCATGCAGCTCGGTCGTCACAGCTGTCGACAACGAGGTGGCGGCCTTCGCGCGAGCCTTCGACAGGGCCGCGGCCGAGGAACGAAGGTCAGTCTCCATCTGAGCTAGTCCGGCTTCTAGAGCTGCAATCGTCGAGTCATCATCGGCGACCTCAGCGATCGTGAGCCTGGCCTCCTCGGCCCAGGCAATGACCTCGTCGATGGTGGATCCATATCGACGCTTGAGGCTCGAGAGCTGGCTGCGACGCTCTTCGACCCAGGCCTGACGTGCCGGGTCAGCATCGATGTCGGAGGCGTACGACGCGAGATCGACTCCCACTTCAGCGACCGACAGTGCGGCATCCCGAACACGCTCTACCCAGTTCTCGAGCGTGGCATCGACGGCAGCGACTCTCTCCAGTGCGCGGAGTGCTCCGTGGAGAGACGACACGGCATCTGATGACTCGCCGCCTCTGTCATCGCCGACCAGGTGCGACCTGGCCTCCTGAATATCGGTAAGAAGGCCCCCGGAATTCGCGAGGATCGCTGCCTGTCGATCGAGCTCGAGGTCCTCACCGGGCTGAGGTGCCACCGCATCGATGTCGGTGATTGCCTCGGCAAGTCGTCGTGCCTCGCGGATGCGCGCTTCACTGCTCGATCGCAATTCGATCAGGCGTTTGCGAGACTCTGTCCAGTGCCGAAAAGCCTTCCGATACGCACCGAGCGCCTTGGCCACGGCATCGGCCCCGAAACGGTCGAGGAGTTCACGCTGCTTGGCCGAGCTCTTGAGTCGCAGCTGATCGGATTGACCGTGCAGGGCGATGATCTCGCCGCACACATCCTCGAGCACCGAGGCAGGAACAGACCTCCCGCCGGCAAATGCCCGGCTTCGGCCTTCGCTGGCGACTGTCCGCGACATGCTGAAGGAGAGCGCTTCGTCGTCGATCTCGACATCTGCGCCGGCCTCCTCTAGTCGAGCCCGTACAACCGACGAGAGCGCGCCCGATACATGCCATTCGCCATCGACATCCGCTCGCTCGCTCCCGTGTCGAACCAGAGAGGCATCGGCCTTACCACCCATGAGCAGCGAGAGACCGGTCAGGAGCATGGTCTTACCGGCACCGGTTTCGCCGGTGACGGCCGTGAGTCCGGGGGTGAGAGCAATCCGAGTCTCGTCGATGACTCCGAGATTTCGAATCCGAATGCTCTCAATCACGACGGCCCCGCCAGCCCGTGACCGGGAGATCGAACTTGGCGACAAGACGATCGGTAAAGGGCGCCGTGATGATTCGTGCGAATCTAATGGGCTGCTCGGCTCGTCGTACCTCGATACGCGACGCACCGGCGACATCGAGCATGCGACGCCCGTCAGCTGACAGCACTGCATGCGAGGCGGGCTGGAGTTCAAAGGCAACCACGCTCAGCGGCGAGACCACCAGGGGGCGAGCAAACAGCGCGTGAGCGCTCAGCGGCACGACCAGGATCGCGGATACCTCGGGCCAGACCACCGGACCTCCCGCAGAGAACCCATAAGCGGTGGAACCGGTCGGAGTGGAGCACACCACGCCATCGCAACCCCAGCTCGACAATGGTCGCCCATCGATTTCGACGACGAGATCGATCATGTGCTCGCGGGCGATCTTCTCGACACTGATCTCGTTCAGGGCCCAGGTGCGATGTACCTCTGCGCTGTTGACCAGCACGCGCACATCGAGCGCCATGCGCTCCTCGACGCTCCAGTCACCTTGGACGATGGCTGCCACCACTGCCTCGGCGTCCTCGGATTCCGCCTCGGCAAGGAAGCCCACATGACCCAGGTTGACCCCGAGAATGGGTACGCCCGCGGAGCGCGCGCGCTCGGCTGCGCGCAAGATGGTGCCATCTCCCCCGAGAACGACGACGAGCTGGCATCCATCGCCTGCATGGTCATCGGCAGGAACCACTGTGACCCCGAGATCCGCAGCCGCAGGCCAGGAGGCGGCATCGTCTTCAGCAACCAGAACCTCGACCCCGGCATCGCGCAGGGCCTTGATCATGTCGGCACCGATCTCGCGCGCTTCGGCGCGAGCGGGATTCACCGTGAGAAGTACGCGCGACGGGTTCACTGGGGTCCCTCCTCGAGTGCTCGGTTGATCATGCCCTCGAGAGTATCTGCCCCGGCCCCGGCGGCGTTGAGCCAGAGGAAGAACTCGACATTTCCGCTCGGACCCGGCAGGGAGCTCGCCACCACGCCTCGAGTGCCAAGGCCCAGACCGGCCGCTGCCTGAGCGACCTTGAGAACGGCTGCTCCACGAAGCCCTGAATCTCTGATGACACCATCACCGACCGATTCGCGTCCGACCTCGAATTGAGGCTTCACCATGAGGAGGAAGTCAGCGTCGGGTTCGGCCGTGTCACGCAGTGCGGGCAGCACGAGAGTGAGCGAGATGAAGGAGAGGTCGGCGACGATGAGCGACGGCCGGAAGGGGAAGTCGCCCGCACTCATGGAGCGTACGTTCATTCGCTCGTACACGTGCACGCGCTCATCAGTACGCAGCGACCACGCCAGTTGGCCGTAGCCGACGTCGACCGCCAGGACCTCGCTTGCTCCGCGCCGCAACAGCACCTCGGTGAATCCACCCGTGGAGGCCCCGGCATCCAGGCACGTGCGGCCCGAGACGGGGATCTGGGCGAAGTGGTCGAGGGCGCCGGCGAGTTTGACTGCGCCACGCGATACGTAGCCGTGACCGAGATCCTCGGTCTGGACAACAATCGAGTCAGAGTCGTTCACTTGTGTCGCGGGCTTGCCCGCGACAGTCCCCCGGACGATCACGGCCCCCGAGGCGATGAGCTCGCGGGCGTGCTCTCGCGAACGCGCCAGGCCGCGCCGAGTGAGCTCGGCATCAAGCCGACGCAAGGACATGGCTCAGATGCGAGCGGTGTCGCTCAGGTCGGTGAGGCGTCCGCGCAGCTGATCATGAATGGAACCGAAGATCTCGACATGATCGGACAGATCAGCAGAATCGAGTGCGCGAAGATCCTCCAACGCGGAGTCGACAACGGCATCTCCCGTGGGTTCCCAGACCTCGAGCACGAGCTCCGCAGGAGCGTCCTCGAGCACCATGATGCTCTCGACGGCATCGTCATCACGTGGGTCGGTATCGAGCGCATGCGTCACGTTGTCATCCATTGTCAGGGTCCTCAAGGTAGATCTTCTTCTTAACGATCGGGGCTGTCGCCTCGACGGTATCGGGAGCTATTGACGTACGGCTCTGCGCAACTTCGTGACGGAGTTCCTCCATGCCAGCTTCCAGCCGCTGCACATGTCGCCTGAGCGCTGCAAGCTCGTCTTCGCGCACGAAACCCATGCGACCCACCGCCTTATCAACCTCGGTGCGGATCATTCCGGTCAGCAGATCGCGGTTGCCCTTGCTGGTCGCCACGAGGTCATCGGCTAGCTCTTGAACTTGGCCCACCACATCAGGAGCCTTCGTGCTCAGGCTCATGCCCTGACCCACCAGGGCCATGGCGATCTCACGAGCCTTGGCGGCAGTCACCTCCGTGAGGCCACTGGCCATCTGCAGGTAGCCGCGGATGTCGTCAAGCATGTGAGCCTCCTCGTGAGTCGCCCCACCGTACTGGGTCGGCAAGTAGGCAGCGCAGATCATCCCCCACGTAGGAGGGAATCTGCGAACCGCTGGCGGCTGCGCACTCCGCAGCCGTCGTGACGCCCGTCAGGACCAGAAGGGTCTGCAGGCCGGCCAGATTTCCGCCCTCGATATCGGTATCAAGGCGGTCACCCACCATGAGCCCGCGGGTCGCGCCCGTGCGAGCCATGGCCTCGTCGAAGAGCGCCCGCTCGGGCTTGCCGGCGACAGCATCCGGCCGACGTCCGGTGGCGTGGGCGACAGCCTCGACCAAGGAGCCATTGCCCAGGGCAATTCCTCGCTGAGTGGGGAATGTTGAATCGAGATTCGTGGCCACCCACGGAATGCCGCGACGTACGGCATAGCTGGCTTCGGCCAGGTCGCTCCAGGTGAGGTTCGGGCCGTAGCCCTGCATCACGGCATCCGGCTGCTCGAGGTCAGTGAGCACTGGCACGAAGCCTCGGTCGCTCAGGGCCGCCGCGACTCCTGGGCCACCGACGGCGAGAACCTTGGCTCCCGGCTCGACGAAACTGGCCATCAGGCTCGCGCCGGCCTGGGAACCCGTCACGACCTCGGCCTCACTCGCCTCGATGCCGAGTTCATTCAAGTGATCAGCGACCTCTGACGCGGTACGCGACGCGTTGTTCGTGACAAAGCAGCACTGAATTCCACGCTGACGAAGTGCGTGTATGACCTCGGCAGCATGAGGAACGGCCTCTCGTCCGATGTAGATCACGCCATCGAGATCGAAGAAGACGACATCATGGGCGTCGCAGAGAGGGCTCATTGGTCCTCGACCGGGAAGATGACGATCGGGCTCTTCTCCGCAGGCGCACCCGAAATGGGGCCATTGGCCGGCAGCCCGCCATCAGCGCGAGCTCGAAGGGTCGCACGCACCTGACCAAGGGCCTTGCCGTACTCGGCGATGTCGGGACGCATCACGAAGGCCATGGCAAGCTCATCTCGGGCAAGGGTGAATTCCTGCATGCGCCATAGTGAGACTCCGAGCCCGTAATGGGCAAAATCGTCCGCTGGTGACAACTCCGATAGCTCGCGAAACACCGACTCTGCCTCCACGTAGCGTCGCGCATCGAAGAGGGCGCGCCCGAGCACCTCGAGAACTGAGCTCGAGGATTCCTGGGCCTTGACGCGGTAGAGCAGCTGCAGTGCTGCATCGGCATTGCCGGAGGCAAGAAGTTCCTTGGCCCGTTGAAACCATTCGTACACATCACCCTGGGGAGTGCCATCAGAACTGTCGAGCATGGGCCAATCGTGTCACGAACCACTCCGCCGGGCGACCTGCCGCGCTCCACGTCAGTCGCCCTGTCGGAGGGCTGTGACTCGCGTGACATCGACCTCGGTCGCGCTTGCCAGACCTGAGCCTGACTTCCAGAATCGCCGACGCAAGGCGCCCTCGATCTCGACCATCGAACCTGCAGATGCCCTAGCCACGCGCGTGGCCACTGCCGACCGAGTTGTCTGACAGGCGATGGTGTCTACCTTCGTGCGTCCGTGAATCTCGCGAGCCGGTCGATCGACGATGACGCTGAAGACGGTGAGTGTCGTACCACTCGGCAGCTGGCGCTCCTCGACGGTTCCGCCGAGCCGGCCGATGACGTGCACTTCATTGACATGCTGAACCATGAGGCCTCCTGGGGTCGACGTAGTGACTCCAGTGTGCGGGGGTCTACGGGAATGTCGACGATCGCGAGATCACCTGGGGATGAAGGTACGAATCTGACGAACTGTGGAAAACCCGTTCATCCTGAGGGAGTTCAGCTCTCCGAGTCGAGTTCTTCCTCGGTGAAGCTGATCCCCGCGAATTCCTCGCATCGCTCTGCCGCATCTGTCTCGCCATCGATATCGGAGCCGGCGGCCCGTTCCATCCATTCCCAGGCCTCGTTCACGCGGCCGGCAGTGAGAAGCAGGTCGGCATACGCATACTGAAGACGAGCGCGTGCGACGCCCGGCGGAAGCTTGGTGAGTTCGGGTACCTGAAGGGTGACGATGGCTGCATCGATCTTCCCCATGTCGGCCCGCGCACCGGCGCTCACGATCAGGAGTTCCGATCGAAGCTCAGGCGACATCTTGCTATTCGCGACGGCCTTGATCGTGTCGAGAGCCTTCTGCGGCTTGCCCAGTCCGCGCTCGCAGTCGGCGATCAGGGGCAGCAAGGCATTCGAGCCGGTCATGCGGCGCACCGCACGAAGATCAGTAAGCGCCTCGGCGAACTTGCCCGACTGGTAGGCGACGATTCCGGCTGCCTCACGAACTACTGACGAACGACCTGCGCGTCGCTTGGCGGCGCCCACATGCTCGGCCGCGAGCTCGAAGTCCTCATTCTGCATGGCCAGATCTGCGGCTACGAGATGACGGGCAACGATTTCCGCCAACCCGTCAGGGAGCGTACGCAATTCGAGCGCAATCGACTTATCGAGTTGATCGGCCTTGATCTCATCGGGGATATGCGGCTCACGAACCCGCTCGGTGCGTGCAGGCCGCTCCTCGCGCTCATACCTATCGCCCGTGCGTCGAGGACCACCGGCCGTCGATCGAGGCGCCCCGGGACCGCGGCGATCGGAAGGCGCCCCGGATCGGCTCGGTCCACTACTGCGCTGCCCACCCGCGGACCGACGATCATCGCGACGTTCGTCGCGTCGCTCACCCGAACGAGGCTGGCGGGAGTCCGAGCTGCGGCCCCCGGACCGACGATCATCGCGCGAATCCGGACGGCCGTTGGATCGGTTCTCGGAGCGACCC
>JBEGLG010000237.1:0-9530 GCA_041183645.1 Actinomycetota bacterium
GAACTTCGTCGCGTGGTCACTGTCGATGGAGTGGCTGGCCTACCTGATCTTCCCGCTGCTGATCCTGCTCATCTGGGTGTTCTACGAGCGACTGCGTACGAGCTGGATCGTGGTGATCTGGTGCGCGGTCATGGCACCGCTCGTGATCTACGCGTTCACCACCGGCGACGCTTACTACACCTCGAGCTGGGGCTCGACCTACCGCATCCTCACCGAGTTCACCGCCGGCGCAGTCACGTACCTGATCGTGCGACGGCTGCTTCCCGACGGATCGATTGATCCACGACCGCGCGTGCAGAGACTCGCGACAACGCTGTCGGTCGCCATGCCGCTGCTGGTGATCGCCGGGGCCGTGTTCCTGAGCAACCTGCCTGCCGCCCAGCCGTTGCAGACCAACCTCGGTGCCGATGCGGAACCCCTGCCGCCGTACTACCACCTGCTGCTCGTGCCGCTGCTGATCATCTGGATCGGCTCGCTGGCCCTCTCGCGCCGCGGCCTGGCCCGCACTCTCGGCACTCGCACCCTCGTGCTCGGCGGTTTCATCTCGTACTCGCTCTACATGACCCACCTGGTGTGGTTCGGACTGTGGCGAGCAGGGATGAAGGCCGCGGGCATCGATGGCGGCGTGCTCTACGCCGCCGGCTTTGTCGCTCTCGTGGTCGGAGCACTGCTCATCGCCTGGCTGATGTGGAAGTTCGTCGAGGAGCCCGCCCGTGAGTGGATGCGCACCCTGGTCGGTGCACGGCGTACGCCGACCGAGGAGGCCGGCGAGCGAATTCAGCCGCTCGAGAGTGCCGAGCCGGTGATCGTCAGCGCGGATCCAGAAGTGCCGGGAGATCCGGGAACGACTCGGGCCTGATCAGTCTCGACTCGGAGACGAGGTAGAAGGCCGCATCGATGCGATCGAGATCGATGCCCTCGAGCTGCGACCACGCCAGGCGATAGATCGCCAACTGCATCGGGTCGAGTCCGCGACCTGAGCCGGTCTTCCAGTCGATGACCTCGAACCGATCGCCGTCGGCGAAGACAGCATCGATACGACCGCGCACCACTCGCCCGCCCAGCACCAGCGAGAAGGGTCGCTCGATCGCCACGGGCTCGCGATGCGCGAACTCACTTGCCTCGAAGGCGGCCTTCAGATCGGCGAGGGCCTCATCGGAGTTGATCTCGTGGTCGGCCGCGCCGGGGAGATCATCGGGATCGAGCAGCGACTGCTGCCCGAAGCGAGTCTCGACCCAGGCATGGAAGTCGGTGCCGCGGCGGGCCTGCGGCGCGGGAGCACTCGGCATCGGTCGCAGGATGTCGATGGCCAGCCCCTCGGGATCAGTGAGGGCGCGCATGAGCGCACTCGCCGACATCGACTCGGGTGCCCGCACCGTGATCTCCGCGGCATCGCGTGCCGCGAGCTCGGCCAGGAGCGAGTCGATGTGCGCATCCCAGCGCTCGACGCGCTCGCGATCGAAGGAATCGAGGTTCGCGGGAGTGAGTGCGGTGGGATGCGCACCGGACACGACTCGGGCGGCATCGAGCAATGCCTGCTGGCGCTGCGGATCGCGAACCGGCGGCCACGCGACCGACGTGACGCCGAGGGCGGGATTCTCGGACTCGTCATCGGGCTTCGGCATCCAGGTGATGACCTCGCCATTGCCGCCCTCGCACGCCTCGTGCACGGACTCGAGGAAGCGACTCGGCCCGCGCGGCTTCACCTGGGTCGGGCCCCACCAGTGGCCGGTGACCGTAAGCGAGTACTCGGCCCGAGTGAAGGCCACGTAGGCCAGGCGCTGGCTCTCGAGATCCTCGATGGCGCGGAGTTCCTTCTTGTACGCGGTCTGCTCCTTGGCCTTCGGCGAATTACTGCCATTCGGGTAGGACGACAGCTCGTCGGTGGAATCCTCGCGCAGCGGCCAGGGAACGACATGTGCCGTGGAGATCCAGGCCGGGCGCGGATTCGCGGACGGGAAGGCGCCGGTGCTGACGAACGGCACGAACACGTGCTCGAACTCGAGCCCCTTCGACTTGTGAATGGTCATCAGCTGCACCTGATGGGAGCGCGAGGCGAGATCCATCTTCAGGTCGACATCGAAGCGCTCGAGATCGCGCAGGCGCGCGAGGAAGGCACCGAGGGTGAACTCGCCCTCGGCGTCGCCGAAGGTGGAGGCGAGTGACATGAAGGTGCTCAGGGCGAACTGCTGCTGCTCGGCGATGGCCGGATCAGTCAGCGATACCTCGGTCTCGAGCCCGGTCACGTGCAGGATGCGGCCGATGAGCTCGGGCAGCGGCTCGCCGACATGACGGCGAAGCTGGCGGATCTCGCGACTGATCTCGGCGAATCGCTCGCGTGCCTCGGGTGAATAGCGATCCGGGTCACCGGGATCATCGGCGGCATCGGCGAGCGAGATCGCCTCGACAGGGTCACTGCCCTTCACGGCCTCGTCGAGGGCCTCATCGACATCGACTACCTCGACACGTGAGCGGCCGCCTGCCAGGAAAGCTGCGCGAGCGCCGAGGGCAGCGAGGTCGCGCGGACCGATCGCCCAGCGCGGGCCTGCAGCAAGGCGAATGAACGCCGCATTGGCCGTGGGCTCATGCAGCACCTGGAGGATGCTGCGCAGTTCGACGATCACGGGCTGGGCGAGCAGGCCGGCAGCGCCGACGAGCTGAGTGGGAACTCCGCGCACGCGCAGTGCAGCATCGATCTCGGCGAGCTGATTCGAGGTCATCGCGAGTACGGCGATGCCATTCCAGTCGTTCTTCGCCGCACCGATCTCAGTGATGCGATCGGCCACCCACTCGAGTTCCTCGGCGTAGGTCTCGAACAGGCCCGCGCTGACGTGACCGGGGCCTCGGTTCGCGGCCTTCGACGCCAGCGGCTCAACACCGGCATGCACCTCGCGGAGTGGCCGAGCGATCTCATTGGCGAGCTCGAGGATGCCCGGGCCGGAGCGCCTGTTCTCGCTCAGGGAGTAACGCTGCGCGCGGGCCCCCGAGGCGTGGGGGAAGTGATCGACGAAATCCTCGATATTCGACACGCTCGCACCACGCCAGCCGTAGATCGCCTGGCAGGGATCGCCGACCGCCGTGACGGCGTGACCGTCGCCGAAGATCACCTGCAGCAGGCGGCGCTGCGCGATCGAGGTGTCTTGGTATTCGTCGAGCAGCACGATCGAGTACTGGCTGCGCAGGGATGCAGCGACCTCGGGGAAAGTGCGCACGATCTGCAGGGCAAGGCGGATGTGATCGGCGAAGTCGTGCACATCGCGCTCGGCCTTCATGGCCCGCCATTCAAGGACGAGCTCGGCGAGCACGATGCGCTCGCGGCAGGTATCGACGAGCTCATGCCACGACTTCTGCCGCTCGTCGAAGCCCTCGAGGTGGGCGATGAGATCACGATCATGGGCGATGAGCGACTCGGGCGCGATGTCGAGCTCGGCCAGTTCATCGTCGAGGCGAAGCAGTGCCGTGGTGACCTTGGCGGGTGACGTGCCGAGAACGCCCAGGGGAAGTGAGGTCGTGCAGACGAGTCGGTAGGCCAGCTGCTCGCGGGCGCCATCGCCCAGCAGAAGCGAGTCGGGCTCACGGCCGAGGCGCAGCCCGTGCTCGCTGATCAGTCGCGAGGCGAAGGAGTGGTAGGTCGAGGCGAACGGATCACTGTCGAGGTCATGCTCGTCGACATCAACCTCGGCAGTCGGTGCAACAAGACCGAGTTCGCGCACGCGCGCGACATCGCGGCGGAAGGAGTCGAGAAGATTGCCCGCCGCCTTGTTGGTGAAGGTCAGGCCGAGTACCTGATCGGGGCGCACGTATCCGCCGCCGACCAGCCAGGCGACCCGAGCCGACATCGAGGTGGTCTTGCCCGAGCCGGCGCCGGCGACGATGACCGCAGGCTCCATCGGCGCACTGATCGCCGACCACTGCTCGTCGCTGACATCGAATCCGAGGATGTCGAGAAGCTGCGCGCGCGTGATATCGCTCATGTGATCACCGGCAATCCCTCGGACTGCGCCGGGCAGGCCGTGCGGTACGCGCAGCGATCGCAGTGCTGATTGCGCCTCGCCTCGAACTCCTCGGAGCGGATGACCGCCGCGGCCTCGCCGAGCTTGATCTCGACCCAGGTAGGCGACTCGCTGGTGAGCGGCGGCTGCATCTGCACCTTCGGAGCATTCGAGGATGACGATTCGGCGGCCCGCAGCTGCACCAGACCGGCACCGCCGACCCCGCCTTCGGGGTCTCCGTCGACGCCGTGCTCGCGCACGAACAGCTGATAGACGCCGAGCTGGGCATGCTCGGGGATCTCCTTGTTCGACGGCGGGTACTTCATGTTCTTCAGGTCGATGACCACGAGATTGCCCTGCATATCGCGCTCGAGTCGATCGATCGAGCCGCCGAGGATGACTTCGAGGCTGCTGCCATCGGGCGCAGGCACGGTCACTGTCGCGCCCGCGGAGAGTTCGGTGCCGACAAGAGCGCGATCACTGCGCAGGTGGTACTCGATGAAGCGAGAGATTGCGGTGCGCGCCTCGGCACGATCGGCCTGCGACTGCCACGGCGCCTCGAACCGGAGCTCATGCCACACCCGATCGATATAGGAGTCGACGGAATCGAGATCAGCGGGCAGTTGCTCCTTGCCGATGAAGTCGGCTACCGCATGGACGACGGAGCCGAATCGAGTCGAGGGCGGGCGCGGAGTCTCGGCCTTCGCCTCCTTCTCCAGGAACCACGACAGCGGGCACTCGAGAACCGACTCGAGACCGCTGCCCGAGAGCCCCACGGGCTTCTCGAGTGAGCGAACGGGTGCGACACCTTCCGTGAGGGCTCGGGTCGACCACCACTGCGCGGGATCGGCCAGGGGCACGCGCGCTCGGCCATCGGCATCGCGCACGGCACTCAATGCCGCCAGCCGCGTGGCTGCTGCCTCCACGAGTGCCGGCGAGGAGTCGGGATTGACGAGCACCTCACGAAGTTCGCCGACCAGGCCGTCGAGCGAGAGTCGGAATCGCGGTCGAACCGTGCACGCGATGGTCTCGACCAGCCCCGCGGCCTGCAGCTCGGCGATGAATCGGCTCGGCCGATCGCCTTCGCCGGCCTTGGCGTCGATCGTGGCGATGGTGAGGTAGGTGCGTGCCCGCGTGCACGCGACATAGAAGAGGCGGCGCTCCTCGGCCAGGATGTCGGAGGGGCGAGCCGGGGCGCTGAGCCCCTCGGGGGTGAGCTGCTCGGCCTGCAGGAGGGATCCGCGTGCGCGGAGGTCAGGCCACAGGCCCTCCTCGGCACCGACCACCCACACGGCATCCCACTCAAGACCCTTGGCTCGATGCACGGTGAGCAGGCGCACGGCCTCGCTGCGCGCGGCCCGCTCGGCCACCGGCTCGGCGGCAATGTGCTGATCGTCGAGCGACGAGAGGAATACATCGATGCCCACTCGGCCACCACGGCGATCGGAGGCACGTTCGGCGGTCTCGAACAGCGCCATGACGGCATCGAGATCATGATCAGCGGTGCGCGAGCCGTGCAGGGCTGCCGTGCGCAAGCGCTGCGGCCAGCCGTGTGCGTGACCGCCGGGGATCTCGCCGCACCACAGCGACCACAGGACTTCTTCCGGTCGCGCGCCATTCGCGATGAGTAGGTGGGTGCGGCGCATCAGGGTGCCGAAGGCCTGCAGCTGCCGATCGATGCGATCGTCGTCGATGGTGATCGACGTGGCATCACCGGTGATGAGCTCGACGAGAAGTGCGGCGAGGAGATCCTCGGAGGCCGGAACGGGTGACCCGGAATTCTCCTCGCGAAATTGGCGGCGGCGTTCGCGGCCAATGCGACGAATATCGGTGGCATCGAGCCCGCACATCGGCCCCGATAGAGCATCGAGTGCATCGGCGGGGCGAATGCGCCGCGGGTGCGCGCATAACCGCATCGCCTGAAGCAGCGCCGCCACCGCAGGCTCACTGCGCAGCGGAATCTCATCGGCCGCAACCGCGACGGGAATGCCATCAGCGAGCATCGCGCGCTGCACGGCTGCGAGTTGACCACCGGTGCGCACGAGCACGGCCATCTGCGACCAGTCGAGACCCTGCTCGATGTTCATCTCGCGAATCTCGCGCGCGACATGAATGGCCCGTGAGGTCTCGCCGTCGTAGGTGGTCACGCGCACGGGCGGGCAGGCGGCGCTCTCGTCGGCGAGCTGCGGATTGCGATGCAGGCGCTGCTGCTCGACCGGCAGGCCGGCATGGAGGCGATCGCCGATCACCAGGCGGGCGGCATCGCGAATCGCACGGCCGAAGCGGCGGGTGTTGCGCAGCACGATGACCTCGGCGGGTGAGCCGTCGGGGTGGGTGAAGGTCTGCGGGAACTCGAGGATGCCGCGCAGCTCGGCACCACGGAAGCCGTAGATAGCCTGATCGGGATCGCCGACGGCGACAACGGATGTGCGCGCACCGACGAGCGCAGCGAGGAAGCGCACCTGCGCAGGATCAGTGTCTTGGTATTCGTCGACATAGATCACGCGATAGCGCTCGTGATACATCGCGGCGAGGGAATCGATCGCGAGTCGATCGGAGGCGAGCTCGAGGAGCTCGGTATAGGTCATGACCTCCTCGAGGTCGGCGACATCTTGCTCCTGGCTCGCCAGATGCCCGATCGCATTCCAGGCCGGGATGCCCGAGCTCGCGGCAATCTCGCGCAGGCGCGCAGGCGTGATGGCCTGCCCTGTCGCACGCGCGATCACGGCACGCACCTCGTTGGCAAAGCCGAGGGTCGAGAGGGCGCCCTGGAGATCCTCGGGCCAGTCGATGACGCCGTCTTCCACCGAGCCGAGCAGAAGCTCGCGAATGCGGACGTCTTCCTCGGCGCCCGACATCAATCGAGGCGAGAGCAGGTAGTTGTCGGCGGTTTCGCGGATGACGCCGTAGGCGAAGGAATGGAAGGTGGCCACGGTCGGCACGAGACCCCCGCCGATGCGCGCCACCAGGCGGTCGCGCAGCTCGCCGGCCGCGCGCTTGCCGAAGGTGAGCACCAGGATCTCGGACGGAGACAGGGGCGCCTCGGCATCGGTCAGGCGGGCTGCCACCGCCTCGACGATGGTCGTGGTCTTGCCGGTGCCGGGGCCGGCCAGCACGAGCAGCGGGCCCTCACGGTGAGCGACCACCCGGGCCTGCTCAGGGTCGAGGACCGCCGGGGCCGTGGGGGGAAGCGGGCTCAGATCGAGGAGGAAGCGGCTCGAGGGGGCACCCGGCCCGGAAACTGCCCCCGTGGATGCGCCCATGGTGCATTGGTACCACGCCGGTCTGACACGATCTACCGGTGACGGTCGACCCGAGTGATGCCACCCAGGTCATCGAGGATGGCGTGGTGGAGCCGCGCCTACGGCGTCCCCTCGATCTTGTCCGTTTCGTGATCGCCCTGGGCATCGCCGGCGTGACCGTCCTCATTGCCTATTTCGCGACCAGCACCACTGCCGGACTCGACACCGACATCACCACGGGCGTGCAGAACCTGCCCGGGCCGCTCGTATTGATCCTCAACGTGATCGGCGGCATCGGCACCCTCGGCCTGCCGATCGCCGCCGCGGTCATGCTCATCCTCCGCAAGCGGCTGCGCCAGCTCTTCGATGCTCTCGTCGCGATGCTCGTCACGGTCGTGCTGCTGACCGCGATGTCGAGCCTGATCTCGGCCTTCGGCAGCGATCAGCTGATGGCGGCCCTCGCGGGCTCCCCCAGCCCGAACAGCGTGTCGACCGCACCGATCCTCGGCGGCCTCATCGCCTTCGTCACGGTCAGCCGGCTCATGATGCGTCGGCCGTGGAATGTACTCAGCATCGCGGTGATCGGCTCCGTCATTGCGGTCACCGTCATCAGCTCCTCCATTGCGCTCGCCGGCATCGGCGTCTCGCTTGCCCTCGGCTGGGCCCTGGGCCTGCTCACGCGCTATGTCGTCGGAACTCCCACCACGCGCCCCAACGGCTACGAGATCGCCGCGACCCTCGATCGCAATGGCTACCCCGTGACGACCCTGCGCGCGATCACGACCACGAAGCAAGGACGTCGCTATATCGCCACCACGCGCAGCGGCGGACTGCTGCGCGTGACCGTCTTCGATCGCGATCTCGAGGGCGCGGGCCTGATCAGCTGGCTCTGGACAGCGGCGCGACTGCGCAATGAGCCGGGCACGAGTGCTTTCAACCTGCGTCGTTCACTCGATCACGCCGCGCTCATGGCCTACGCCAGTCAGGCCGCCGGGGTGGCAGCGCCTCGACTTCTCGTGGCAGCCGAGATCGGGCCCGACTCCGTGCTGCTCGCCTACGAGCAGATCATGGGCACGACCTTCGACCAGATCGCCGACCTCACCGATGCCGATCTCGAATCGGCCTGGCGGGCGATCCGCACGATGCACGAGCACGACCTCAGCCATCGCGGGCTGCATGCCAGCAACCTGGTGCGCGATCTCGAGGGCAAGGTGTGGCTGGTCGGCAATAACGGCGGCAGCATCGCCGCCGGCGATGTCGCCAAGCGCATTGACCTCGCAGAGCTTCTCGTGACACTCGCCCTGCTCACCGACGTCGAGCGCGCAGTCACCACGGGTCGCACCGTGCTCGGCAATGCGGGCCTGGCCCGAGCTCTTCCGGTGCTCCAGAAGGTCGCGCTCTCCTCCGCCACGCGCAAGTCACTGCGCAAGCAGAAGCGACTTCTCGTGAATCTGCGCGATGCCCTCGTCGAGATGCGCCCCGACGCCGACGTCGAGCAGATTCAGCTGCAGCGCATCAAGCCGCGCACGCTGATCATGATCATCGTCGGCTCGATCGCCGGCTACGTGCTGCTCTCCCAGCTCGCCTCGGTCGACCTCGCCACCTTGCTCACCTCGGCCAACTGGTGGTGGATGGGCGCCGCGCTGGTGATGAGCCTGATCACCTATATCGCCGCCGCGTGGTCGCTCTCGGGCTTCGTGCCCGAGCACCTCAAGCTGCATCGCACGGTCGCCGCGCAGGTCGCGGGCGATTTCGCGACCCTTGTCTCTCCCCCGACCCTCGGTGCGGTGGCCATCAACCTGCGATTCCTGCAGAAGGCCGGCCTTCATCCGGCCCTCGCGGCGGCCAGCGTCGGCGTCTCGCAGGTCATGGCCTTCGTCTTTCACATCCTGCTGCTCTTCGCCTTCGGTATCGCCGCCGGAACGCAGCACGACTTCACCTTCAATCCCCCGCGCGCACTGGTCATCGCCGTCGTCGCTGTCGCGATCATCATCATGCTGCTGTTCGCCGTGCCGTGGGTGCGTCACACCATCCGCAAGCGCCTCGGCCCGACCCTCAAGGAGGTCGGCCCGCGCCTGGTCACGGTGGCGCAGCGACCGGTCAAGCTGCTCGAGGGCGTGGGCGGCATCATCCTGCTCAACCTCGCCTATATCGGCGTGCTGGCTGCCTGCGTCTACGCCTTCGGTGGTCACCTCAGCATCGCCGTCATCGCCGTGGTCTACCTCGCCGGTGCCACCATCGGTCAGGCAGCGCCGACCCCGGGTGGACTGGGCGCAGTCGAGGCAGCGCTCTCGGC
>JBEGLG010000238.1:0-6318 GCA_041183645.1 Actinomycetota bacterium
CCTTGGACTTCCAGTTGGAGTTGTAGTCGCTGACGGTGCCGATGCGCTGGCCAGCCGTCACCTTGTCGCCGAGCTTCACAGTCGGATTGATGAGGTGCTCGTGCTCGAAGAGAATCGACGCGCCGCCTTGCATGCACGACACTCCGGTAGGCGCGACTCGCACGCTGTAATCGTTGCTGTACAGGGTCGGTAGATCGCATACCGTGCCATCGATCATCGAGATCACGGGTGTGCCCAGCGGCGCGATGAAAGCCATCTGCGGCTCCTTGATGCCCTGTACATCCTCTCCGTACAGGCCGACGATGTGGCTGTAAGCGGCGGTATCGACCGGGTTGCTGAAGGTCGGCGGAGTGACCCCCTTGATCTGCATGACCCCGGCCTTACCCGACCCTGAGTCGTAGGGCTCGAGGGCGAGCCCCCAGTTCTGGATGCTCTTGGGAATACTCGCATTGGAGGCGATTCCGTTACTCGAGCCTCCGCTGCCGCTGCTTCCCTGACCAGCACCTTGCTGACCGAGTTTCGCCCAGACCAGCTTGCCGCCCTTCTTCATGCAGCGCAGATCGGCATTGCCTACGTGCACGGTGATTCCCGCCTTCGTGCACGCGGCACCCGGCTTCGTGGCGGCGAGTGTTGAGGGAGCGATGCCTAGTACGAGAACGCTGGCACCGAGTGCACTCGCGGAAGCGATGGACAGGATTCGCACGGTACGCATGGCAGCTCCTCATCAGTCGATGGGGCGAAGGTAACGTCCCGCAGACGGGGGATGCAATGCGAAATAGAGAAAAGTGCTGCTACTCCGAGTGGCTCGCGGCGAGAGCGATATCGCGGCGGTGATGCGAGCCCGAAAGGCTAATGAGGTCAATTGCGGCATATGCCCGCTCCCGTGCCTCATGGAGGGAATCCCCATATGCCGTGACCGAGAGGACGCGACCGCCGTTCGAGGCGATGCCGTCATCGGTGACCTTGGTGCCGGCATGAAGGACGGAGACTCCGGCCACCTCGCCCGCCGCCTCAAGACCGCTGATGACATCGCCGGTGACGGGGCTCTCGGGATATCCGCGGGCCGCGACCACGACAGTCACCGCGGAGCCCTTGTGCCACTGCAGCGGGGGAAGGGCCTCGAGGCGACCGGTGGCCGATGCCAGCAGCACCGAGGCGAGCGGGGTCTTCAGCCGCGCCAGCACGACCTGGGTCTCGGGGTCGCCGAAGCGCGCATTGAACTCGATGACACGAACTCCGCGGGAGGTCAGTGCCAGACCCGCGTAGAGCAGGCCGCTGAACGGCGTGCCGCGCTTGGCCATCGCGTCGACCATGGGCTGCAGGACTCGTGCCGTGACATCGTCGACGAGCCCGGCGGGTGCCCAGGGCAGGGGCGAGTACGCACCCATGCCGCCGGTGTTCGGGCCGGCATCGCCGTCATGTGCGCGCTTGAAGTCCTGCGCCGGCTGCAGCGGGATGATCGTGGTGCCGTCGGTGATGCCGAAGAGCGAGACCTCCGGGCCGTCGAGGTACTCCTCGATGACGACACGGGCATCGGCGCCGCGCGCGAAGCAGGCCGCCGCGTGCGCGAGCGCCTCGTCGCGGTCATTCGTGACGACGACGCCCTTGCCTGCCGCGAGGCCGTCGTCCTTGACGACATGCGGGGCGCCGAACTGATCGAGAGCTGATGCGACGTCGTCGATGCTGGCGCAGACGCGCGCCATGGCAGTCGGAACGCCGGCCTCGGCCATGACCTGCTTCGCGAAGGCCTTGCTGCCCTCGAGCTGCGCGGCTTCGGCGGACGGGCCAAAACATGCAATGCCGCGCTCGCGTACCGCATCAGCGGCACCGGCGACGAGCGGAACCTCGGGGCCGATCACGACAAGATCTGCCTCGAGCTCGTAGGCGAGATCGCCGATCGCATTCGGGTCGGTGACATCGACCGGCATGACATCGACCTCGCGCGCAATGCCGGCATTGCCGGGGGCACAGATGATCGAGGTGACGGAGTCATCCGCGCGCAGTGCCGTGACAAGTGCGTGCTCGCGAGCACCGGAGCCGATGACGAGGATCTTCACGGCACAAGCCTATCGAGCCGCATATGACAACGGCCCCGCCGAGGCGGGGCCGTTGATCGAGGGTGATTCAGCCCTCGTAGTACTTGTCGATGATGGTGAAGACATCGTCGAGGATGGCGAGACCGGCCTCGGCTTCCGCGACCGTGATGGTGCACGGCGGCACGACATGCATGCGGTTGAAGTTGGCGAAGGGCATCAGGCCACGGGCCTTGCACTCCACCACCAGATCGGTCATCGCCTGCGAGGTGCCGCCATACGGAGCAAGCGGTGCGCGGGTAGCGCGGTTGGTGACGAGATCGAGTGCCCAGAAGACACCGAGGCCGCGAACCTCGCCGATGACCGGGTGCTTCTCCTGCAGGGCACGCAGACCCGGGCCGAGCACCTTCTCGCCGATCATGGCGGCGTTCTCGACAACGCCCTCCTCCTTCATCGCATCGATGGAGGCGACAATCGAGGCGGTGGCCAGCGGATGACCGGAGTAGGTCAGGCCGCCCGGGAACACGCGCTCGTCGAAGGTGGCTGCGATCTCGGCGCTGATGATGACTCCGCCCACGGGCACGTAGCCCGAGTTGGAGCCCTTGGCGAAGACGATGAGGTCGGGCTGGACATCCCAGTTCTGGTAAGCGAACCACTTGCCGGTGCGGGCGAATCCCGACATGGTCTCGTCGGCGATGTAGATGATTCCGTACTTATCGCAGAGCGCGCGCACGCCCTCGAGGTAGCAGGGCGGCGGAACGAGAATGCCCGCGGTGCCAACCACTGACTCGAGGATGATGCAGGCGATGGTGTTCGGGCCCTCGAACTGGATGACCTGCTCGAGATGCTGCAGTGCGCGCTCGGACTCCTGGATCTCACTGTCAGCCCAGAACGAGGAGCGGTAGGCGTATGGGCCGAAGAAGTGCACATGCTGCGCGGCGTACTCGTTCGGCCAGCGGCGCGGATCGCCGGTTGCCGCGATGGCCGCACCGGTGTTGCCGTGGTACGAGCGGTAGGCCGAGAGCACCTTGTGCTTGTTCGTGTGGAGGCGAGCCATGCGAATCGCGTTCTCGACTGCGTCAGCGCCACCGTTGGTGAAGAACACCTTCGACATGTTCGGAGAGGAGAGTTCGACGATGCGCTTCGCTGCGTTGTTACGGGCGTCGTTCGCATGCTGCGGTGCGATGGTCGACAGCAGTGCCGCCTGATCCTGGATCGCCTTGACGACCTTGGGGTGCTGGTGGCCGATGTTCACGTTGACCAGCTGCGAGGAGAAGTCGAGGAACTTATTGCCGTCGTAATCCCAGAAGTAGCTGCCCTCGGCTGCCGCAATGCACATCGGCTTCAGCGCCTTCTGCGCACTCCAGGAATGGAAGACGTATTCGCGATCCATGTCGAAGACGGTCTTGCCGTATGCGGGATCTGCCGTGTACTCCATGGAGTACTCCTCTCATCGTGGTCGCGTAAATCTAACGCGCCGATAAGGAGGAGACTAGATCAGCGAATGTTCACCACATTTAGGGGTGACTAGTTGATGAGATCGTGGATCGCGATGGTCGCGTTTCGGTCCTGGCCCACGCCCACCGCGCTGATGCGGGTCTTCGAGACCTCCTCGAGGAATGCCACGTAGTCACGGGCGTTCTTCGGCAGGTCGGCCAGGGACTGCGCACCGGAAATATCCTCGGTCCAGCCGGGCAGGTATTCGTAGATCGGCTTCGCGTGGTGGAACTCGGTCTGGGTCATCGGGACTTCGTCGGAGCGCACGCCATCGACGTCGTAGGCCACGCAGACCGGGATCTGATCGAAGCCGGTGAGGACATCGAGCTTGGTCAGGAAGATGTCGGTGAGACCGTTCACGCGGGTGGCGAAGCGCGCGATCGGAGCATCGAACCAGCCGCAACGACGCGGGCGACCCGTGGTGACACCTCGCTCGCCGCCGATGGTGCGCAGGCGCTCGCCATCGTCGTCGAGAAGCTCGGTCGGGAACGGACCCGAGCCGACGCGGGTCGTGTAGGCCTTCAGGATGCCGCACACGCGGGTGATGCGGGTCGGGCCGATGCCGGAGCCGGTGCTTGCGCCGCCTGCGGTCGGGTTGCTCGACGTGACGAACGGGTAGGTGCCGTGATCGACATCGAGCAGCGTGCCCTGGCCGCCCTCGAGCAGCACGACCTTGTTCTCGTCGAGTGCGTTGTTCAGCAGCAGCGAGGTATCGGCGACGTAGGGGCGCAGGATCTCGGCGTACTCGAGCAGCGCATCGGAGATCGCGTCGACTTCGAGTGCACGACGGTTGTAGACCTTGACGAGCACCTGATTCTTCGCGAGCAGCGCGCCTTCGACCTTCTGGCGGAGGATCGACGGATCGAAGAGATCCTGCACGCGGATGCCGAGGCGGGCGATCTTGTCGCTATAGGTCGGGCCGATGCCGCGACCGGTCGTGCCGATCTTCGACTTGCCGAGGAAGCGCTCGGAGACCTTGTCGAGGGTGACGTGATACGGCGTGATGAGGTGAGCGTTGGCACTGATCACCAGCTTCGACGTATCGATGCCCTTCTCATTCAGGCCCTTCATCTCATGGATGAGCACCTCAGGATCGATGACCACGCCATTGCCGATCACCGGCACGACCTCGGGGGTCAGGATGCCGCTGGGCAGGAGATGGAGTGCGAACTTGCGATCGCCGATGACCACGGTGTGCCCGGCATTGTTGCCGCCCTGGTAGCGGACGACGTAATCAACGCGCCCTCCGAGGAGGTCAGTGGCTTTTCCCTTGCCTTCATCGCCCCACTGGGCGCCTACAAGGACGATCGCTGGCATGAGGAAAAGGCTATCGGACCTCGCTGATCAGTCCGAATCGAGAAGGCGGCGGGCAAGCTCAGCGCCCAGCAGGTGCCCCGATAACCAGGCAGTTTCGACCTTCGGACCATCGGCCCAGGCATCACCGGCCAGGCCCAGCAGCCTGGTCTCCTCGAGATGGAACGGCTCCTGGTGCGCAGCCATCGGCTTCGCAAATGTCCAGCGATGCGCGTCGACCCAGCTCGGCTGCGCCGTCAGCGAGAGCACGCGACCCAGGGTCGCGATCACGAGCGGAAGAACCGACGCGGGATCGTCGAGATGGCGCGCGGCGAGCACCGGGTTCACGTGGGCCACGAGCACCGGGGCGTCGTCACCGCGACGCGCTCCGTCATTCGCGATCCAGGTGAGTACGGGATCGTCATTGACGAACATGCCGTCGAAGTCTTCCCAGCACTGCTCCTCGAAGACCGCCGTCACCGCGATGACCGGCTCGTACGTAATGCCGGTCAGCGAGGCCTCGAGCCCCGGAGTCATGAGCGGCGAGCTGATGAGCCGATGCGCCTGCGCATTCGGCATGCAGAGCGCGACCGCCGATCTGCGCTCACCGTCGACGATGAGAGAGGTGTCGTCGGCAGTTACCGAGGTGACGTCGATGCTCGACCACACGTCGGGAAGCTTCGATGCGGCATCGACAATGAGCGAGCGCAAACCGCCGTTCGCGGCGTAGCGCATCGGGCCGGTGCGCACCGCCTGGACACCTTCGCTGTCGGCAACATGGAAGGTGTCTGTCCAGGGCCGTGCAAGATCGCGAGCACTCCAGTCATCGACAACAGTGCGGAATTGCGGCGTGGAGACGGTGAAATAGGACGCCCCGATATCGACGACTCTACCGTCGAATGCCGTGCCCGTGTCGCGAAGTGTGCGCGAGGCCATCCGACCGCCTACTGCGCGGCCGCGATCGACCACGACCGGAATGACACCGGCTTCGGCCATCGCAGTCGCGCATGCGATTCCGCTGATGCCCGCACCGACGACAAGTGCTCCACTCATGACAGGTCGCTCATGAATGCGGGATGAGCGGATCGCAGTCGTTCAGGAAAGCAGTGATGCGCTCAGCCTCGTCGATCTCGTTGATGGCCGCCGCCGCACGCTGCAGCGAGCGAAGGCAGCGCAGGAAGCCCTGGTTCGGCTCATGTGACCACGGCACTGGTCCGTGGCCCTTCCAGCCATTGCGTCGAAGCGAGTCGAGGCCGCGGTGATAGCCGACGCGCGCGAAGGCATACGACTCGACGACTCGACCATCGGCCCAAGCCTGATCGGCGAGCACCGCCCAGGCCAGCGAGCTTGTCGGGTGATCGCGCACGACCTGCTCGGCATCGGCACCCGAGGCGAAGGCCGCCGCCGCTGCGGAATCAACCGGGAGGAGGGTGGGCGGGGGGCCGTCGAGGAGATCCTTGCCAATGCTCATGGCACAAGCCTCTCACCCGCGCAG
>JBEGLG010000239.1:0-3105 GCA_041183645.1 Actinomycetota bacterium
CGATCACGCCGGCGAGGCGACGCACGCCCTCGCGAATGCGATCAGGATCGGGGTAGCAGTACGACAGGCGGAGGTTCTGGCGTCCCTGTCCGTCAACATAGAAACCGGTGCCCGGCACGTACGCGACGAGTGCCGCCACTGCACGCGGCAGCATCGCCTTCGCATCGAGACCTTCGGGCAGCGTGATCCATGAGTAGAAGCCGCCGGCCGGAACTGTCCAGGTGATGTCGGACGGGAACAGTGACGTCATCGAGTCGAGAAGGGCGTCGCGGCGCTCGCGATACAGATCGCGGAAGGTGCTGATCTGGTCGCGCCACGGCTGGGTGGCGAGATACTCGGAGACCGTCAACTGCGCATAATTCGAGGGGCAGAGAACGGCAGATTCCGCTGCCAGTACTAGCTTTTCGCGCACTCCGTGCGGTGCGACGGCCCAGCCGACACGAAGGCCGGACGCGATCGTCTTCGAGAAAGAGCCCAGGTAGATCACGCCGTCGGCATCGTCGGCGCGAATGGCGCGCGGCGGCTCACCGTCGAAGCCGAGAAGGCCGTACGGGTCGTCCTCGAGCAGCAGGATTCCCTCGCGCTGCGCAATGCGAAGGATGTCGGCGCGACGCTGCGGCCCCTGCGTGACGCCAGCCGGATTATGGAATGAAGGGATCGTGTAGATCATCTTGATGCGGCGGCCCGAGGCGCGCACATCGCGAATCGCCTCCTCGAGCGCAGCAGGCGACAGGCCTTCGTCGTCCATGGCGACGTGTACGACGCCGCACTCGTATGCGCGGAAGACTCCCAGCGCTCCGACGTAGGACGGTGCCTCGACGAGCACGACGTCGCCCGGATCGCAGAAGACGCGGGTCACGAGATCGAGAGCCATCTGCGAACCCGTCGTGACGATGATGTCGTCGGGGTGGGCGGTGACCTCGACCTCCTCCATCACCTCGAGGATCTGCTCGCGCAGAGTCACGTCGCCCTGACCAGAGCCGTACTGCAGAGCCGTGGCTCCGCGCTCGCGGATCAGCTTCGAGATCGTGTCGGCCATCTGGTCCATCGACAGGGCCTGCACGAAGGGCATGCCACCGGCCAGCGAGACAACCTCGGGGCGGGAGGCGACAGCGAACAGGGCCCGGATCTCCGAGGCGGTCATGCCCAGGGTGCGCTCCGCATAGGAATCAACCCAGGGATCCAGACGACTGCCGCTCATAGCGGATAACGATAGATGCTTGCGGAAATCACTGGTCACCGGGCGTTGAGCGCGCGAGGATGGTCACATGCGCAAGGTGATCCTCTGGGGAGTCGTACTTCTCGGGCTCGGCGTGGTCGCCGGCTTCGTCGGCCGACTCGTCTGGCCGAACGACGACTCGAGCTGGAATCAGCTCGAGGGCTCCACCGAGGGATACGGCTCCTGACGGGAAGTTGAGGCCGACTCCGCTAGAGCTCTCGGTTGTCGACGGACCACGCTCCACCGCTGTTGGCAAGAGCCCGAATGCAGGCCCAACCTCCTGCACCGCCATTCGGCCACGGCTCCCATGCACGTTGCCAGCCGCCCGTCACGCCAGTGCCATACGCATATGCCGAGTCCTGAAGATTCGCGCACGTGCCATCGCTACCCAGTGGTAGCCCCTGGCGGATGACTGTGTCACCACGTGCGTAAGTCAATTCGGCGATCGCTGTCATGATTTGCCCGCTAATACTGACGGCCACGAACAGGCCGTCTCCGTACGCGATGTCTCGCCAGTCTGTTTCCGTCGCCGGCAGACCTGGAGTCCATGTCACGCCGTCGGTGCTTGTCATGACGGCTCCGCCGATTCCACCACCGGAACCATCACCTGCAATAGCGGTCCAGATCCCGTTTCCGTAGGCCACCGATCGCCACTCCTGGGTCGGAACCTGCCGAGGGACCCACGTGCTGCCGTCAGTGCTCGTCATCACCCGATTGGTGCCGGTTGCTGAAACCGCTACAAAGAGCCCAGCCCCGAAGGTGACGTCGTACCAATCGTTGGCCTCAACTGTGGTGGCGGCCGCCGTCCAGGTCACGCCGTCGCTGCTCCAGACCGCCTGAGGTGTTCCGAGAGCAGAACCCACGGCCACGTACACGCCATTCCCATAGGTCACGCCACGCCAATTGCTCGTTCCCGTGGGATTCACCATGGTCCAGGTCACGCCGTCGGGGCTGGACTGAGCCTTGCTCAATGGGCCACCCACCGCGATGAACTTTCCGGCGCCGTAGATCACGGAGTAGAAGTTGTCGTTGGGTGTGGCCATCGGATTGGCGGTCCAGGTGATGCCGTCAGAACTCCGCATGCTGTGCCCGGTGGCGCCCACGGCGACGAAGTAACCGTTGCCGTAGGTAACGTCGCGGTAAGTGAAGTTGTTCGCCGAGGTCCGAGCCGTCCACGTGATGCCGTCAGGACTCGACATGACAGAAGTGCTGCCCGCACTAACGTTGGAGACGGCCACCCACGTGCCATTTCCGTACGCCACACCGTCCCAGAGTGCCGCTATCGGAGCCGTCCGCGATACCCAGGACAGCTGACCTCCCGCCGCCTGCGCCCCAGGAGCAACGCCTGCCAAGACGCACATGCTTGCTATCAGGGTAATGACGGACGTTACTGCTCGGGACATCATTGCCCCATGGTGTCATCCCTAGTCAGGTGCACAGAAGGCGGTAAGCGCTCTGGCAATGCCTTCGGCAGCAGCATCGATGAATGCCGGGTCTGAGTGACGCGCCGCATCAGCTGAGTTCGAGGCATAGCCCAGGTCGATGCGCACCGCTGGCATGCGGGTCATGCGCAGCAGATCCCAGGTGCGCGGGTGCGTGCGGCAGTCGAGAAGGGCGGTCTGCGCCAGCAGCTCCTCCTGAATGCGCTCCGCCAGGGCACGGCCTCCGGTGGAGTGCACGCCACCGTGCGGATCTCCGAAATAGAAGGTGGCGAGGCCATTCGGACGCTCGCTGGGAGAGCAGTCGACATGAATGGCAATGACCAGATCGGCCTGCACGCGGTTGGCGAAGTCGGCGCGATCATGCTCGCTCGTCAGTGATGACGCCACGGCGCCGTGCGTGAGAAGAACCTGGGTTCCGAGCGCGGCCAGTCGCCCCTCGACGCG
>JBEGLG010000240.1:0-6706 GCA_041183645.1 Actinomycetota bacterium
CCCTTACGGGATAAGCGACTGCGCTCCCCACAGGTTGAGATCGGCGTCGACCGCGAACTGGTCGATACGCGCGAGCTCATCGTCAGTGAACACGAGATTGTTGACGGCGGCAGCGGTGTCTTCGAGCTGCTGCACGCTGCTTGCGCCCAGCAGAGTCGAGGTGACGCGCGGATCGCGCAGGGTCCAGGCAATCGCGAGCTGGGCCATGCTCTGGCCGCGCTCCTTCGCGATCTCGGAGAGCGAGCGCACGCGATCGATGTTCTCGTCGGAGAGGTGATCACCGAACAGGCTCTTGTTCTGCGCAGCGCGCGAATCCGACGGAATGCCGTTGAGGTACCGATCGGTGAGCACACCCTGAGCGAGCGGGCTGAAGGTGATCGCGCCAGCACCGACCTCCTCGAGCACGTCGAGCAGCCCGCCCTCGATCCAGCGATTGAACATCGAGTACGAGGGCTGGTGAATCAGGAGCGGGACACCCATCTCGCGCAGGAGGGCAGCAGCCTCGCGAGTGCGGCTCGGTGAGTACGACGAGATGCCCACATAGAGCGCCTTGCCGGACGCCACTGCGGTCGCGAGGGCACCCATCGACTCCTCGAGAGGAGTCTCCTCATCGGGACGGTGGTGGTAGAAGATGTCGACGTAGTCGAGACCCAGGCGATCGAGGCTCTGGTCGAGGCTCGCGAGGATGTACTTGCGTGAGCCGAGATCGCCGTAGGGGCCTGGCCACATGTCCCAGCCGGCCTTGCTGGAGATCACGAGCTCATCGCGCAGCTCAGCGAAATCCTCGGCCAGGATGCGACCGGCATTGATCTCGGCCGAGCCGTAGGGCGGGCCGTAGTTATTCGCGAGATCGAAGTGCGTGATGCCCAGATCGAAGGCCCGGTGCATGATCGCCCGCTGAGTGGCCAGGGGCTTGTCATCACCGAAGTTGTGCCAGAAGCCCAGCGAGACCACCGGGAGCTTGAGCCCACTCCGCCCGCAGCGTCGGTAGGGCATGCGGCCGTCGTAGCGGCCTGAGTCGGGGACGTAGAGATCAGCCATGGCGTCATCATGTCACCTACGTCACCTTCGGACCTGCCCGCCCGAGGCGCCCATGGGCCACAATGGCGTCATGCTGACACTCGGAACCTCTGACCTCACTGTCTCGCCCCTGTGCCTGGGCGGCAACACCTTCGGCTGGACCGCCAATGAGCAGGAGTCCTTCGAGGTACTCGATGCCTACGTGGCCGGCGGCGGCAACTTCATTGACTCCGCCGACGCCTACTCGCACTGGATCCCGGGCAACTCGGGCGGCGAATCCGAGACCATCCTCGGCAACTGGATGAAGGCGCGCGGCAATCGCGAGTCGATCGTGATCGCGACCAAGGTCGGCATGCTGCCCGGCTACACCGCCCTCACCGCCGACAACATCGTCACCGCGGTCGACAACTCCCTGCGCCGGCTGCAGACCGACTACATCGATCTCTATTTCGCCCATAAGGACGACCCCGACACTGATCAGCTCGAGACGATGACCGCGTTCGACGGCCTGGTCAAGGCCGGCAAGGTGCGCTACATCGCCGCGTCTAACTACTCGGCCGATCGACTTCAGTCAGCACTCGACACCGCGAATGCGAACGGCCTGACGACGTTCGTCGCGCTGCAGAACCTCTACAACCTCGTCGAGCGCGGCGCCTACGAGGGCGCTCTTCGCGACGTGGTCGAGCGCAACGGCCTCGTGAGCCTGCCCTACTACTCGCTCGCCAAGGGCTTCCTGACCGGCAAGTACCGGGTCAAGGGCGAGACCGAGAGCGGTCGTGCTGCAGGCGCCGAGGTGTACCTCGACACCAATGGCCCGAAGGTTCTCGCGGCGCTCGACTCGGTGGCAGCCGCGCATGGGGCCAGCCTGACCACGATTTCGCTGGCCTGGCTTGCCGCGCAGCCGACCATCGCGACCCCGATCGCCAGCGCGCGCGTCGTCTCGCAGCTGCCTGACCTGCTCGCCATGGCCGATGTGACTCTCACCGTCGCCGAACTCGCACTTCTCGACGAGGCCTCTGCAGTCACGTCATGACCATGGAGTCGGTCGACGTTCGCTCTGACGAATTTCTTGACACTCCTGTCGAGTGCCTCGCGCACATTCGCCAGCAGGCGGCGGTCTGCCCGACCACGCCCGAAGGCTGGATGCTGGTCACGCGCCATGACCTGGTGAAGCAGATCTTGCTCGACGCCGAGACGTTCTCCTCGCGCATCAGCAAGCACAGTGCACCGCCCGACGACGTCGCCGAAACTGTCGCTGCCATTCGTGCGCAGGGCTGGCCCTACACGAGTGCGCTCGGTGGCAGCGATGCCCCGCAGCACACCAAGCACCGGCAGATGGTGAACAAGGCCTTCACCCCGCGAGCGCTCCAGACACTCGAGCCGCTGGTGCGAGAGGCGGCCGAAGATCTCGCGCACGCCCTGCCCGATGGCGTGGAGATCGACTTCCAGGCAGCATTCGGCGAGCCCCTGCCCGTGTGGGCCATCTCGAAAGTGCTCGGTCTGCCCATGGAGCGTCGCCATGACATCCGCCGATGGTCCACGGCAGCTGTCGCCACGATTGGCTCGAATCCGACACCCGAGCAGTGGGTGAAGTACGAGGAGGATCTCCTCGACTATCAGTTGGCCATGAAGTCGGTGCTCGACGCCAATCGCCTCGAGCCCCAGCCCGGGGTCATCGCCGGACTTGCGCAGGCCATCGCCGATGAGGATGCAGATGAGGGCGAGGGCGTGCAGATGTCACTGCTCCTCACCCTGCTTCGTGAACTCGTCGTCGCAGGCAATGAGACCACCGGCAAGTTCATCGCCGAGGCCATTCGCATCTTCGGTGCCGACGAGAGCGTCTGGGAGCGAATTCGCCAAGACCCTGAATTCGCCATCGTCGTGGTCGAAGAAGCACTTCGGCTCTCGTCGCCGACTCAGAGCATCATGCGCATTACGACCAAGGATGTCGTGCTCGACGGAGTCGCCATTCCTCAAGGAACCCAGATCATGGCGTCGCTCGCAAGCGCCAATCGCGATGAGGTGTTCTACGACCAGTCGAATCGGTTCGACCCCGATCGCGAGAATGTGCGGCAGCACCTGGCCTTCGGCGGGGGCGCGCATATGTGCATCGGAGCCGGCCTTGCCCGCATGGAGACTGTCGTCGCCATGCAGGTACTCGCCCAACAGGTGACCAGCATCATCCCGTCATCGCACACCGGCGCCTACACGCGAAGTTTCATCATCCGCGGTCCACTCGAAATGCTCGCCACGGTCCACCGGCGGTAAACGGGACCTTCGCCTGTAGTGATCGACGATTAGGCACGCATAGCCTTGACTCATGAATCGAGCATCGGCCATCAGCCTGCGCGACCTGACCAAGTTCTACGGCCGGCAGCGCGGCATCGAGGGGCTCAGTTTCGATGTCGCGCCCGGCGAGGCGTTCGGGTTCCTCGGGCCGAACGGCGCGGGCAAGACCACGGCGATCCGAGTGCTGCTCGGCCTGCTTCGCCCCACTTCCGGCCATGCCTTCGTGCTCGGTGCCGATGCCTGGCGCGATCACGACGTGCGGAAGAGGGTGGGATACCTGCCTGGCTCGCTAGCGGTGTACAAGTCGATGACCGTGCACGCGTACCTGTCGTTCATGATGCGGATGCGCGAGGTCGACTGCTCACTCGATGCAGCCGCCCTCTGTGAGCGACTTACGCTCGATCCTTCGCGGCGCATTCGCGACCTGTCGAAAGGCAATCGGCAGAAGGTGGGCGTAGTGCAGGCCTTCATGCACTCCCCCGACGTGCTGATCCTCGACGAGCCGACCAGTGGTCTTGATCCGCTCGTTCAGCGGGAATTCGAGGAGATCCTGCGCGAGCATCGCAATCGAGGCGCCGCGGTGCTGCTCTCCTCGCACGTGCTCAGCGAGGTCGAGCACCTTGCCGAGCAGGTCGCCATCATCGACCACGGCCGTCTCGTCGTCGTCGAGCACATTCACGACCTCAAGGCACGCGCCGTGCGAACGCTGGATCTCGAGTTCGACAGCCCCGTCGACCCGGGGATCCTCACCGCGGTGCCGTGTGTCACCGAGGTCAGCGCTCATGGCACGACCCTCACCTGCACGATGACCGGCAGCGAGGCCGAGCTTCTGCGCACTGCGCTCGAGTACGGACTTGTCACGGTGGTCTCGCACGAGCCCTCACTCGAGGACATCTTCCTTGCCCTGATCGACGGAGGTGCGGACAATGCTGCTGCCACTGCTTCGTAAGACGTGGAGTGATCACGCCAAGGGAATCGTGGGCTGGGCCGCAGGCACCGCCTCGCTCGTCATCGTGATGCTGTGGGTCTACCCCACCATTGCGAGCAGCAATTCCGGAATGGATCAGATCAGCGCGGCCTTCCCGCCTGAACTTCGCGAGATGTTCCGGATGAACGACTACACATCACCCGCGGGCTATCTCTCCACTGAGCTATTCAGTTTCATGATCCCGCTGGTCTTCGTGGCCATGGGAGTGAGCTGGGGCTCGTCGGCCATCACCGACGAGGAGGAGCACGGCACAGCTGACCTGCTCTACTCCCTTCCGATCGCGCGCTGGCGGATCCTGCTCGCGAAATGGTTCGCGGTGATGATCGCGATACTGACTGTCGGCGTTGTTCTCTGGGCGGCTCTGGCCATCGGCACACCGCTGGCGGGGATGGATCTCGGCCTGACTGAGCTCACGGCTGCGAGCGTCGGCACGGTGCTGCTTGGAGGTGTCTTCGCCTCACTGGCCTTCCTCTTCGGCGCCATGACCGGTCGCAAGGGGATCAGTCTCGGTCTCTCGATCGTGCTCGCACTCGCGGCATTCCTGGTCTACATGCTCGCGCCGCTCGTGGAGGTCTTCACCCGGATCGAGAATCTCAGCCCATTCCAATGGGCGTATGGAAATGAGCCACTCTGGAACGGCTTCGACGTTCCGAGACTCGTGCTGCTCGCCGTCGTTACCGTGCTCTTCCTCGCGGCATCACTCGGCGTCTACACGCGTCGCGACATCGGCTCCTAGTCGAGCAGGTCGTCCAGCAGATCGTTGATGCGGCGCTTGATCTCATCGCGAATCGGGCGCACCGCATCTACTCCTTGTCCCGCCGGATCCTCGAGCACCCAGTCCTCGTAGCGCTTGCCGGGGAAGATGGGGCAGACATCGCCGCAGCCCATGGTGATGACGACGTCGGACTCCTTGACCGCCTCAGTGGTGAGCACCTTCGGAACCTCGGCTCGGATATCGATGCCCTCCTCGAGCATCGCCTCAACGACCGCGGGGTTCACGGAGTCGGCGGGAGCAGAGCCGGCACTGAGCACCTCGACTCGCCCCTGGCCGAGGTGGCTGAGATACGCGGCGGCCATCTGCGACCGACCGGCATTGTGCACGCAGACGAAGAGGACGGAAGGCTTGTGCATCATGCTGCTTTCTGAGAGGTGGGGACGGATGACCCCCAGCTCCACTTCCTGCGGAGCCAGAGGGAGACATAGACGAGTGCGACCAGGGCAGGGACCTCGATCAGCGGGCCGATCACGCCGGTGAGTGCCTCACCGGAGGTCACGCCCCAGACGGCGATGCAGACCGCGATGGCAAGCTCGAAGTTATTGCCTGCTGCGGTGAACGCGACTGTCGCCGAGCGCGGGTAACTGAGCCCGAGTGCGCGCGAGGCCACCATGCTCACGAACCACATGATCGCGAAGTAGATGATGAGCGGGATGGCGATCTTCACGACTGCTGCCGGGTCACCGGTAATCGTGTTGCCCTGGAGTGCGAACAGGATCACGATCGTGAAGAGGAGTCCCCACAGCGCGATCGGCGCGATCTTCGGCGCGAACACGTTGTCGTACCACTCTCGACCCTTCCGAGCCACGCCGATGCGTCGCGTCAGGTAGCCGGCGACGAGCGGAATGCCGAGGAAGACCAGAACTGCCTTGGTGATAAGCCAGGTCGAGAACTCGACGTTCTGCGTATCGAGTCCAAGCCAGCCGGGAAGGATTGCGAGATAGAAGGTGCCCAGGAGCGCGTAGCCCAGGATCTGGAACACCGAGTTGATGGCGACCAGGAGTGCGCCCGCCTCGCGGTCGCCGCACGCGAGGTCATTCCAGATGAGCACCATGGCGATGCAGCGAGCCAGCCCGATCACGATCAAGCCGGTACGGAACGCGGGATTATCGGGAAGGAAGATCCAGGCGAGGGTGAACATCAGTGCCGGGCCGATGATCCAGTTCATCACCAGCGAGAGACCGAGCATGCGGCGATCACCGGTGAGATGGCCCATCTCCTCGTATTTCACGCGAGCGAGAACCGGGTACATCATCGCCATGAGGCCGATGGCAATCGGCAGGCTGGTCTGATCCACCTTCACGGAGTCGAGTGCGCCCTGCAGGCCCGGCAGCAGGCGGCCGAGCAGCAGCCCGAGAGCCATCGCGATCCCGATCCAGATCGGCAGGAAGCGGTCGAGGGTAGAGAGACGGCCGATGACGGCATCCTCGACCGGATCACTTGCGTTGCTCATCCACCCATCGTGGCATCACTAAGAAACGAGCCCGTGACGATTAGGTGAATTCAGGGATTTACAGCCACCCTGATCTCTTGAATGCCCGGTAGATCGCGAAGCACGAGCCGCCCATCACGGCAAGCACAAGTGGGTATCCCCACGGCTGATGGAGCTCCGGCATGAAGTCGAAGTTCATTCC
>JBEGLG010000241.1:0-2570 GCA_041183645.1 Actinomycetota bacterium
CGACATGACGCAGGAAGAGCTCGCGCAGCTCGTCGGCGCTTCGCGCGAGACCGTGAACAAGGCACTGGCCGACTTCGCGCAGCGCGGCTGGATCCGCCTCGAGTCACGCCAGGTGATGATCCTCGACGTGGAGCGTCCGGGCCGCCGCGCACGCTAGGCCGAATGAGCACAGCCGCCGCGCACGCTAGGCCGAATGAGCACAGCCGCCGCGCACGCTAGGCCGGATGAACACAGCCGCCGCGCACGCTAGGCCGGATGAACACAGCCGCCGCGCACGCTAGGCCGGATGAACACAGCCGCCGCGCACGCTAGTGGTGTGGCTAGGCTCGCGGAGTTAGCTCGACGAGACCTACGGGGGATACATGTCTACGCCCGGAACACTTCTGCACTCTGAGCCCATTTCGACGTCGATCGGCAATGCTCAGGCCTGGCGAGTCCGCTACTCCACTCGCGATGAGGCCGGTCGGGATCAGGAATCCACCGGACTCGTCATGGCACCGACACGCACAGCGGCCAATCGGCCGGTACTGACCTGGTGCCACGGCACCACGGGCCTCGGCGACGCTGCGTGCCCGTCCGCGCAGCACGATCCGGTGCGCGAACTCACGACCTACTTCACCGAAACTGCCACTGCGCAGATCGACTACGGCGTGCCGGGGCTGGCAGCGCTGATCGACGCCGGCTGGATTGTCTGCGCTACCGACTATCAGGGCCTCGGCACTCCGGGCATGCACCAGTACATGGTCAACCGCACTCAGGCGCGTGACGCGATCAATATCGTGCATGCCGCCCGCAGCATGAGCATCGGTGCCGGCACGAAGGTCGGAGTCATGGGCTGGTCGCAGGGCGGCGGCACTGCCGCCGCGGTCGCCGAGCTCCCGGCAGATGAATACGGTGATCTGACCCTCATCGGAACCGTGCCGATGTCACCCGGAGTTCCGGCTATTTCCGTTGCGAATCCGATCGGTCCTGCCGCAGCACTCGCATCGCCTGACACACCGCCTGATCCCCACCTGGTGATGATGCTCGCCGGGTATGCCGCCGGTTTCCCGGAGCTCTCGCTGTCAGATGCGCTCTCCCCTCTCGGCGTGCGGATTGTCGAGAGTGCCTGGAATCACCAGCCGGTTCACCACCTGGGAGATACCGTGGCGCGCCTGTTCCGACTCGAGGGCCCGGTTGTTTCCGTGAACAAGGCGGCGATGCCGGCCTGGATTTCCGCCTTCGAGCAGGGATCCGCTGCACGGTTCACGCCCGCATGCCCGGTGCTGCTCTGTCAGGACACCTTTGCTGGCGGCACTGTCGTGCCCTCGGTCTGGCAGCAGGCTTATGCGGATGCCGTGACCAAGCTCGGAGGAACGGTCACGGTGCGCGAGTATCCGAAGGATGATCACTTCTCGCTGCCGCAGAGCTGTGTCGGCGATGCCCTCGCCTGGCTCACCGATCTGCTCTGACTACTGCGGCAAGCGGAGGTAGTCGAGCTGCGCCTGCACGCTGAGCCGAGCTGCACCGAGCAGTTCCTGCGGCGTCTGGGCGTAGACCACCGCCACGACATCATCGGCGTTGCGGGCACCGGAGTCGAGCGCCTCCCGCACGGCTGTCAGCCGCTCTGCGCGATGCCTGATGTAGTCGGAGATGCGCGTTGCCGGATCAGTCACGAGTGGGCCATGACCGGGGTAGATGCACGTGATTTTGTGCACCTGAACAGTCTCGGCCAGAGAGTCGAGGGTGGTGAGGTAATCGCCGAGGCGCCCCTCAGGCCAGGCAATGACTGTCGTGCCCCGGCCGAGCACCGTGTCGCCCGTGAGCACGGCAGAGTCACCATTGACGCGAAAGGAGAGGCTGTCGGCCGAATGCCCTGGTGACGAGATCACTGCGATCTCAAGGTCGCCGAAGGCCACTACCTCGCCGGCATGAAGACCTTCGCCGCCGTGCACGAAACCGGGATCTAGTGCCCGCACCGGTGCACCCGTCATCGCCGAGAGCGTACGTGCACCCGCGGAATGGTCGGCGTGACCGTGCGTGAGAAGTATCTGCGCGATGGCACCGCGTTCACTGACCATGGCCACAATGCGATCGAGATGCGCGACAGCATCGGGCCCGGGATCAATGACGATGACATCGCCGGAGCCCGGAGCCGCCACCAGCCAGGTGTTAGTTCCCTCGAGGGTCCAGGCCGAGGGATTCGGGGCGAGCAGGCAGGTGCTCCATTCGCTGACCACGCCCCCTGTCCACGACTCCTCGCCTCCGAGCGGCAGCAGATGACCTGTCATCGACTGATCCCGCCGGTCTCCAGATGCGCCGGGGGCACGACATCCGACTCGACGACCTCGCCCGTGCGCTCATTGATGATGTGCCAGCTCAGATCGCTCTCGCCAACGGGGAGTGCGCGTGGCATTCGAGGGATGACCTCACGCGCCTGCGCCGACGCGAGTGCTTCGTCGGTCGTAGAGAAGGTCGTGAGGAACCGGAGCATCTCCAGGGTCGGGCGGAGCATCGGGAGTTCGTCGCGCGCATGACGTTCGAGTGCCTCCGACGGGCGGATCCACTCGGCGTGATCGGCCTCCCCTGAC
>JBEGLG010000242.1:0-3520 GCA_041183645.1 Actinomycetota bacterium
AGGAAGCAGACTATAGTAAGTACCCCAGTAGGGACAGCCCCCTGCGCGTGATGCGCGCGACCTCCACGAGCGGAGTTCCGATGTCGGCAGCCAAGCGAATTCTGGTCATCACCGGCGGGCATCGAGTCGCCCTGGATGACTTCATCGGAGCCATCGCGGCCATCTGCGACGAGCGCGGCTGGGTCTTCGCCCATGCGGTTCAGCCTGCGGCCCAGAACTGGCTTTCCCCGGAGCATGCGGGCGAGTGGGACGCCATCCTGCTCCATGACATTCCCGGCCTGGCCCTCAAGCGCGGAGTGGCTCCGCAGCCCATCGCCCCGGCGCCCGGAGTCGCCGAGGATCTCGTCGGCCTGCTCGACGCCGGCCAGGGGGTCGTCGTCCTGCATCACGCCATCAGCTCCTGGCCCGCCTGGGAGGGCTGGGCCGAGGCCATCGGCGGGCGATTCCTCTACGCCCCGGGCACCCTGCGCGGAGTCGACTTGCCCTCCTCCGGCTATCGCGTGGGCCCGTTCACGGTCACCGTCACCGCTCCCGAGCATCCGATCTGCGCCGGGGTCACCGACTTTGCGGTCGACGACGAGCTCTACTTCGCGCCCGTGCTGACCGATCGGATCACCCCGATCCTCGGGCACGATGCCGACATGAGCGGCGAGCTCTTCCAGGACACCTTCGACGAGGTCAGCCACGGCAGCTCCACCGGAGTCACCTGCGCGGGCAGGCCGGCCGACGGCGGACTGCACGGCGGCAGTTCGCTCATGGGCTGGACCACCACCGCGGGGCACAGCCCGATCGCGACCCTGCTGATGGGCGACGGGCCGGGCACATTCGCTGACCCGATGTTCCGGCGCCTGCTCGGCAACGCACTCGACTGGGTCTCCGGCGATGAGGCGAAATCGGAAGCCGCCGCGCATCCCTTCCCGATCCCGCTCCCCTAGTCAGTCGTCTTCTTCGCATACGAGAAGGGGCCGGTGCGGCTTTCGCTGCACCGGCCCCTTCTCTCGTGAATGACTACTTGCGTCGACGTGCCGTGCGGGCTGCCAGCGCCATGGCGATGATCAGTGCAGCGCCGTTGAACAGCTGGGTCACGTAGCTCGGTGCGCCGGCCAGCTGAAGGCCGTTGACGCCCGTGGCCAGCAGCAGGATCGCGACGAGGGTTCCGACCACGTTGACGCGGCCCGGGCGGATCTGGGTTGCACCCAGGAACACGGCCGAGAACGCGGGCAGCAGGTACGGGGTGCCCATGTCGGTGGTGCCCGTGGCCGTGGTGGAGAGCAGCACGATGCCGGCGAATGCCGCAACCACTGCAGAAGCCACGAACGAGAGCGTGACGACCTTGCCGACCTTCACGCCCGCGAGGCGTGCCGCGACGGGGTTGCCGCCGACCGCGTAGAGGTAGCGACCGCCGGGGGTGTACTCGAGTGCCCACCAGATGATGAGGGCGATGATCGCGGCGTAGTAGACCGAGGCCTGCACGCCGAACCACTGCTGACGAGCGAAGTCGAGGAAGGGCGCGTAGCCCTCCTCGCTCAGCACCTGCTGGCCGCCGCCGGTGATCATGAAGGCGACTGCTGCGAGCACGGAGCTCATGCCGAGCGTGCCGATGAAGGAGTCGACCTTGAACTTCACCACGACGAGGGCGTTCAGGAGGCCGATGCAGATCGCGATCAGGAACGCGCCGCCGACGGCGAAGTACACGCCCTTGTGCTGAAGCAGGGCCCACGAGGTGAAGCAGCCGGAGACCGTCATCGTGGCCGCGATGGTCAGGTCGAATGCGCCTGCAGCGACCGGGATGATCAGGCCGAGGGCGACGATCGCGCTGACTGCCTGGAAGGCAAGCACGGTCTTCGCGTTATCCACCTGGAGGAACAGCGAGGGGATCCACAGCGAGAAGACGATGATGAGGACGATCCACACGTACACGCCGCTGAAGCGATCGAAGCCGAAATTGATTCGGCGGCGGGGTGCTGCTTGGACTTCTGACATCGAGGTGGCTCCGGTTTCTTCGTGGTTGAGGGGCAGTAGTCAGTGGGCTAGGCGGCGGATTCGCTGCTGTCGCGGCCGATGGAGGCGGCAGTGATGTTGTCGTTGGTGAGCTTGGCTCCCTTGAGGACGTCAACTGCCTTGCCGCGGCGCATGATGATCACGCGATCGCAGACGCGCACGAGCTCCTCGTGGTCGGTCGAGGCGACCAGAACAGCAGTGCCCTGCGCCGCTGCCTCGTCGACGAGACGATGAATATCGGCCTTGGCGCCGACATCGACACCCTGGGTCGGCTCGTCGAGGATGAGCACCTTGGGCTCCTGGCGCATCCAGCGGGCGATGACCACCTTCTGCTGGTTGCCGCCGGAGAGCTGGGCCATCGTGTACTCGGTGTTACGCGGACGCACATCGAGCTTGTCGAGCCACTCGTTGACGTCGGAGCGCTCGGAGCTGCGGCGCAGGAATCCGAAGCTCATGTGATGACCCGGATTCACGATGGTGATGTTCTCGCGCAGGGTCTGATCCATGAGCGAGGCATTGGCGTGACGCTCGGCCGGCACCAGGGCGATACCGCGATCGATCGAGATATCCGGGCGGCACTCGGGGAGTTCCTCGCCCTTGAGGAACACCTGGCCGACACGGTTGTGGCCGCCGAAGACCAGCGAGGCAATCTCCTCGCGGCCTGAGCCGGTGATACCGGCGAAGCCCACGACCTCGCCAGCGTGCACGGTGATGTTGAGATCCTGCACCGAGGCACCCGAGACACCCTTGATCTCGAGCACGGGCTCGCCATGCTCACGTGCCTCGGCGTCGGTGACGTGCTCCTCGAGCTTGCGGCCGACCACGAGCTCAATGAGCTCCTCTTCGCTCAGGCCCTCGACCGGACGCGTGACGATGTGCTTGCCATCGCGCAGAACCGTGACCGAGTCGGCCATCTCGAATACCTCGTCGAAGTGATGCGAGACGAAGAGCACCGCGATGCCGCGATCGGCGACGCCGCGCACAAGCTTGTAAAGACGCTGGGCCTCGGCGCCCGGGAGGTTAGCGGTGGGCTCGTCGAGGATCAGCATCTTGGTGTCGCTGCCGCGAGTCGACATCGCGCGTGCGATGGCCACGGCGGTGCGCTCGGACATCTGCAGGCCACCGACGGGCATGCGCACGTTGATGTCGTAGCCGAGCTCGAGAAGTGCCTCACGCGCGGCTGCGCGCTCCTTCTTCCAGCTGATGGTCTTGGTGCGGCCGGTGATGTAGCCCTGGCCGATGGCCATGTTGTCGACGGCGTCGAGGTTGGCGACCAGGCCGAGATCCTGGTGCACGAAGCGCAGGCCGACGGCCTCGCTGGCGGTGGCGTTGGAGAACTCGAGCTCCTCGCCGCCGACGGTCACCGAGGTGCCCGGCTCGGGCTCATGGAAGCCGGCGAGAATCTTGATCAGGGTCGACTTGCCGCAGCCGTTCTGGCCGACCAGGGCGCGCACCTCACCGGGCTGGACGTCGATGCTCACGTGATCGAGGGCGGTCTGCCCACCGAAGATCTTCGTTG
>JBEGLG010000243.1:0-14935 GCA_041183645.1 Actinomycetota bacterium
CGATCTCGAGGCTGCCGGCGTCGCCGACGTCACAGTTCCGATTACCTACATGAATTCCACGGCGGCGATCAAGGCATTCACCGGTCGCCACGGTGGCTCGATCTGCACCTCCAGTAATGCCCAGGTCTCACTCGAGTGGGCATTCGAGCGCGGCGAGAAGGTGCTCTTCATGCCCGACCAGCATCTCGGCCGCAATACCGCGGTGCGCGATCTGGGCATGTCGCTCGACGATTGCGTCGTCTACAACCCGCGAAGGCCGAATGGCGGCCTGACGGTCGAGCAGCTGCGCGATGCGCGCATGATCCTCTGGCTCGGTCACTGCTCCGTGCACGGGCGCTTCACCGCCGACTGTGTCGACGAGGTGCGCGAACGAGTTCCTGGCGTCACCGTAATCGTGCATCCTGAATGCGCCTACGAGGTCGTCGAGAAGGCTGACCTCGTCGGTTCCACGGAACGCATCATCGCGACCATCGATGCCGCGCCGGCCGGAAGTAAGTGGGCGGTCGGTACCGAGCTCAATCTCGTCAAGCGACTGGCACTGCGTCACCCCGACAAGGAGATCGTGTACCTCGATCGCACCGTGTGCTTCTGCTCGACCATGAACCGCATCGACCTGCCCCATCTGGTCTGGACCCTCGAGAATCTCGCCTCCGGCAGCGTCATCAACCGCATCGAGGTCGATCCCGACACCCAGGAATGGGCCCGCATCGCCCTCGATCGGATGCTCTCCCTCACCGCCTAGCGCTCCGCATGAGCCGACTAGGCTCTCCCCATGTTCGGACGAGGCAAGAGCGACGAGTCGACGGCACCTACCCCCGCCACAGACGAGACCCACCCAGGCGGCAAGGGTCGACCCACGCCGTCACGCAAGGACGCCCAGCGCGCGCGCAAGCAGTTCCTCAAGACCCCCAATGATCCGAAGGCAGCGAAGGCGGCTCAGCGCGAGGCCGACCGCACCGCGAAGATTCGAGCACGCGAGGGCATGGCTGCCGGCGACGAGAAGTACCTGCCGGCGCGCGATCGCGGCCCGGCCAAGGCCTTCACGCGCGACTTCGTCGATGCCCGCTTCACCATCGCCGAGTACTTCATCTTCATTGCCGTCGCCGTGCTGCTCCTCGGCTTCGTCAAGAACCAGACCCTGTCGACCTTCATCTCGACCGGCTTCTTCGCCATCACCGCACTGATCGCCCTCGACTCGATCATCCTGGTGATCCAACTCAACAAGCGCGCGAAGGAAGCCTTCCCGAACGACGCAGAGCGCAAGGGCATCACGCTGTACGCACTACTGCGCACTCTTCAGCTGCGCCGCCTGCGCCTGCCACCCCCTCGCGTGCGTCGCGGCGGTAAGCCGGTGCTGCCCAAGGGCACCAAGAAGTAAGGATCGGGCCTCAGCCCGAGGTGAGTCCCATCGGGCCGTACACCACTCGATCACCCTCGAGCAGGCTCACCGAGTCAGCGCCGGAAGCAAGCAGAACCGACCAGCTCTCGCCCATCCACGCCTCGGCGTCGGCCTGGGTCGGGAATTCCGCGTGAGCCTCGGCGATGTTGAGGTCGGTGCCATCGAGTGCGTGGCAGATCCAGGTGAAACCCATCACTTCCTTCCGTCCTGTCCCCTGACAGGCCCTGGCCCACTGTAGGGTTCAGGAACAACTGAATCGACGTATTCGAGATCCAGGGGAAGTCCGGTGTGAATCCGGCGCTGTCCCGCAACCGTGATCCCTCAGTGAGGGCGAGTCGGAGCACCTGGCGAGTACGAGCGGCTCTATCCGTCGAGGTAACGGGACGAGTCAGGTCTTTCCTGAATTGTCCCTCCGTGCATTCGTGCCGGGGGGATTTCGCATTCTCAGGACTCCTGCAGTGTTCACTAACCGCTCCATGAGAAATGCAGGAAGTACATGACACGCAGTTCACGCATCATCGCCGCAAGTGCGGCACTCGCGATCGCCGCACTCGGCCTCGCCTCCCCCGCGCACGCCTCCGGCACGTCCGGCCTGTACGGCGCAGCCGATCCCACCTACGACGGCGTGTATCGCCAGTCGCTCGCGATCATCGGGCTCACCTCGAATGGCGTGAAGCCCTCCCCGGCTGCCATCAGCTGGCTGATCAGCCAGCAGTGCAAGGACGGAAGCTTCCAGCAGTTTCGCGCTGATACGTCGAAGCCCTGCGATCCCGTCGATGCCGTGAACGGCAAGGGTCCCGATTCCAACGCGACCTCCCTCGCACTGCTCGCACTGATGTCAGTCGACAACACGGGCCTTGCTCCCCAGGCGGTCATCAACAAGGCAGTGACGTCGGCTGACGCAGCCGGGCTCTGGCTGAAGAAGGCGCAGCATGCCGACGGAGGCTGGGCCTACTTCGCCGGATCGCCGTCCGATGCCAGTTCGACCGGGCTGGCGCTGGCCGCAATCGGTACGCAGGCACCGAATCGCCAGCAGCCGAACATCGTCAAGGGCACGAAGTTCCTCGCCTCCCTCATCACGCCCTGCGGCACTCCCGATGGCGGCGAGATGACGTACCAGAAGGGCAGCAAGCCCGACGGACTCTCGAGTGCGCAGGCTCTGTACGGGCTGGTGGGCACTGTTCCGATCCAGGCTGCGCGCAAGCTCGGCCCCGCGCCCAAGTGCGCAGGAACGCCGGCCAACAAGATCGCCAGCCACCTGTCGACCAAGCTCGCCAGCGACGGAACCCTTCCCTCGTCCTTCGGTGATGGACCTGACTACACCGCAACCGCGACTGCTGTCGTCGACCTCGCCGCGATGAGCGTGTCGAAGGCCGCGATCGTGAAGTCACTCGCCGCACTGAAGGCGAACGCCAAGGCCTACACATCGCCGTCCACCGGCACCAGCGCAGCGGCGCTCGGCCTGCTGCTCTCGGTGGCCAAGGCCACCGGATCGAATGCGACGTCCTTCGGCGGAGTCGACCTGATCTCGACCCTGCAGAAGAGCGAGCAGAAGTAATGCGCACGGCCCGCGCAGCGGCAGCGTTCATCGGCATCGCGATTCTCGCGATGACCGCGGTCGCTCCTGCCGCGCGGGCCGAGTCCGCCTACCGCTACTGGACGTATTGGCACGGGAACGCAGGCTCCTGGCAGTTCGGCACCCAGGGCCCGGCCACCAGCAATCCCGCGGACGGCTCGCTCGAGGGGTGGCGATTCGCGGTCTCCGGTGCAGCGGGCAGTACCGAGAGCCAGCCCTCGTTCAACGCAGCCGAGGCTTTCGCCGACCTGTGCGGCTCCACTCCCCCGATCTCGGGCAAGAAGCGCGTGGCCCTCATCGTGGATCCCGGTTACGCCTCGGAGGCGCCTGAGGGCGAGCAGCCCATCGGTGCGCTGAGCACCTGCGTCGTGGCCGAGGAGAACGCCAGTGGCTACGACATCCTGCGATCGCAGCTCGCGGTCCGCGTCGAGGGCGGACTGGTCTGCGGGATCGGCGGTTTCCCCGCGCACGAGTGCGCGCCTGTGATCGATGTGTCCGAGAAGTCCGCCATGCCCGCGCAGGGTGCCGTGAATGAACGCCCGAGCAAGGACAGCCTCGCGTCGTTCGGCTCCATCTCTCTGACGATTCTCGTCGTTGTCTTCGGCATCGGTCTCGCCATTGCACTGTGGTGGAGGCGTTCGTGACCGACCAGAGATTCGCGCTCGGCGCGACAGCGATCCCGCGCTGGCTGCACCCGGGTGCCTGGTGGGCCTGGGCCCTCGGCCTCGCCGCGGCAGCAAGTCGTACGACGAATCCACTGCTGCTCATCCTCATTGTCTGCTGCGCGGCGATCGTGGTCTCGGCACGCAAGCCCGATGCGCCGTGGGCCCGTTCCTTTGCCTTTTTCCTGCGCCTGGGGCTCGTCATCATCATCGTGCGCGTTCTCGCGCAGATCCTGTTCGGAGCATCACTGGGCACCACCGTGATTCTCGATGCGCCGGGCATCGCGTTGCCCGACTGGTTCGCCGGCGTGCGTCTCGGCGGCGCGATCACTCTCGAGAGCCTGCTGTTCGCACTCTTCGACGGCATGCGCCTGGCCGCGATCATCGCGTGTGTCGGCGCCGCGAATTCCCTCGCGTCACCGAGTCGACTTCTCAAGTCGGTTCCCGCTGCGCTCTACGAAGTCGGCGTCAGCGTTGTCGTCGCACTGACCTTCGCGCCCCAGCTCGTCAGCGACATCGCGCGAGTGCGCACCGCTCGCCGACTCCGCGGTCGCACTACTCACGGCGTGCGAGCCATCGCCGGTTCCACGGTGCCGGTCTTCGAGGGTGCGCTTGAGCGCTCGGTACTCCTCGCCGCCGCGATGGACTCCCGCGGATATGGGCGCACGGCAGGTATCAGCGCCTCGTCGCGCAGGCTCGCTTCGTCCTTTCTCCTTCTCGGACTCGTGGCGGCCTGCATCGGCACCTACGGCATCGTGGCCGCCGGATCGCCGGCACTGCTCGGGCTCCCGCTGCTCGTCGCCGGCCTGCTCGTGAGCACCCTCGGCATCGCGATGGCCGCCCGCCGCTCGGTGCGCACGCGCTACCGCCCCGACCCCTGGTGGCTCGCCGAGTGGCTGGTCGCCGCCGCCGGCGCGATCGCAGCACTGGTCTTCGCCTGGGCCGCGTGGTCGCACCTGCCGGGTATCGTCACTCCGACCGACCCGGCGCAATGGCCACTGCTACCTCTCACCCCCGTGCTGGCCCTGGTGATCGCCTGCACTCCCGCGCTGACCGCACCGCGACTTCCCCTGGCCCTGCGCCCCATGCCCGCGCGCGAGAGAGCAGCCCTAGCATGATCGAGTTCGAGAACGTCTCCATTACGTACGACGGCGCTGATGCACCCGTGCTCTCGCACGCCACCGTGTCGATTCCCGAAGGCGAGCTCGTGCTCGTGGTGGGGCGCACCGGCAGCGGCAAGACCACGTTCCTGCGCGCTATCAACGGACTGGTGCCGCACTTCACCGGGGGCACGCTCACCGGTCGCGTCACCATCGATGGTCGCGACACGGCCACGCATCCGCCACGCGAGCTCGCCGATCTCGTCGGCATCGTTCCCCAGGACCCGATGAGCGGATTCGTCACCGACACCGTCGAGGACGAACTGGCCTACGGAATGGAATGCCTCGGCATCGAACCCGAGGTCATGCGTCGTCGCGTCGAGGAGACCCTCGACCTCCTCGGTCTCGCCGAACTTCGGCATCGCGCACTCCTGTCATTGTCCGGCGGTCAGCGCCAGCGCGTGGCCATCGGCGCAGTGCTCACCTCGCATCCCAAGGTGCTGGTTCTCGATGAGCCGACTTCGGCGCTCGACCCCGGTGCTGCCGAGGAAGTACTCGCCGCGCTGCAACGACTCGTGCACGATCTCGGTATCACCGTGGTGCTCGCCGAGCACAGGCTTGAGCGCGTGGTGCAGTACGCCGATCGCATGATCGTGATCCCCGGGGCCGGAGAGCCACTGGTCTTCGGAACCCCCGCCGACGTCATGCGCCTGGCACCGATCGCACCGCCCGTCGTCGAGCTCGGCCGACTGGCGGGCTGGAGTCCGCTCCCTCTCTCGGTGCGCGATGCGCGCCGAGCTGCCGGCCCGCTGCGCGATCTGCTCATCGGCCGCACGCCTCCGCTACGCGTCGTCGATGGAGCACAGACCCGCGAGGAGCTCGCCGCCACCGAGAACCTGGTCGTGCGCTATGGCAGCTTCACTGCGCTGCGCGGGGTCACCACCTCGATTCGACGTGGCGAGATCGTCGCGCTGATGGGGCGCAATGGTGCAGGCAAGTCGACCTTGCTCTCGTCGCTCGTCGGCCTTCGCAGCATGGCCACCGGCGCGGTCTCGACCATCGGCCATGACCCGCGCACGCTCAAGCCGCGCGAGCTCGTGCACTCGGTTGGCCTGGTGCCGCAGGATCCCGGTGACCTTCTCGAGGCCACCAGCGTGGCCGAGGAATGCCGAGCTGCCGATCATGACGCCGAGGCCGAGCCCGGCACCACGCGGGCGCTGCTGGCACTGCTCGCCCCCGATGTGCATGACGGCACGCATCCGCGCGATCTCCCCGAGGGCCAGCGACTCCTGCTCGCGCTCGCCGTCGTGCTGGCGGCACGGCCTCCCCTGCTGCTCCTCGACGAGCCGACGCGCGGCCTCGACTACCCCACGAAGTCGCGACTGGTGACCGTGCTCAGCGATCTCGCCGATGCCGGTCATGGCGTGGTGCTCGCCACGCACGATGTCGAGCTCGCCGCCGAGGTCGCCACCCGAGTGATGGTGATTGCCGACGGCGAGATCGTGGCCGATGGGCCTACTTCCTCGGTGCTTGTCTCCTCTCCGATGTTCGCGCCGCAGGTCGCCAAGGTTCTCGCGCCGGAGCCGTGGCTGACGGTCACCGATGTCGCCACCGCACTCGACGGCGAGGCTGTCTGACATGGGCAGCGCACGAGTGCACGCGATGCGACTCGGAGCCAGATCACGCCTCGCCATCGCACTCACCTCGGCGATCGGCCTGATTGCCTTCGCCTGGCCGCTGATTGCCTCGCCCGAATCGTCGGTCGTCGCGCACTCCGGCGATGCGCCGTGGCTCTTCGCGATCATCGTCCCGATGCTGCTCCTCGTCCTTCTCGCCGAGCTCTCCGATGGCGGCATGGACGCGAAGTCGATCGCACTTCTCGGCGTCATGGCCGCGGTCATCGCCGCGCTTCGCCCGCTCGGGGGCGGCATTGCCGGCCTCGAGCCCATCTGGATGGTGCTCATCCTCGGCGGCCGCGCGCTCGGCCCGGGCTTCGGATTCTCGCTGGGCGCGATCTCGCTCTTCGCCTCGGCACTGCTCACCGGCGGGGTCGGCCCGTGGCTGCCCTTCCAGATGCTCGGCGCCGCCTGGGTCGGGCTCGGTGCCGGACTTCTGCCGCGGGCGAGCGGGCGCCGTGAGCTCTTCATGCTCGCCGGCTACGGCGCCATCGTCAGTCTGCTCTACGGGCTGCTGCTCAATCTGTGGTTCTGGCCCTTTGTCTCCGGGCTCCCCGATCAGATCGCCTTCATCGCGGGCTCTCCGGTCGGCGAGAACCTTGCGCACTGGCTCCGCTTCACGCTGGTGACCAGCCTTGGCTACGACATACCTCGGGCCGTTCTCACGGTCATCCTGATTCTCGTCGCGGGCAAGCCGGTGCTGCTCGCCCTACGTCGCATCTCACGCAAGGCAGCCTTCGAGCCCGCGGTGGCATTCGTACCGGAGGCTACGAACGCATGAGGATCCGACTGCTCGGCACCGGCTCCGCTGACGGCTGGCCGAATCCGTTCTGCGAGTGCGACTCCTGCGAGGCCGAGCGTCGCGACGGACGCACCCGCATGCCGACGTCTGCTCTCGTCGATGAGGTCATCATGATCGACAGCGGACCCACGGCGCCCTACAGCGCATCGCGCGGAGGTATCTCGCTTCGACGAGTCGAGCATCTGGTGCTGACTCACGGGCACCCCGATCATCTGGCGCCATCGATCCTGCTCTGGCGCGAGTGGATCTCAGGCCTCGACACCCTTCATGTGTGGGGACCAGCCCTCGCCCTGGATCTGTGTCGCGACTGGGTCGGTCCGGATTCACCCGTGGTCTTCCACCCACTCGCGCCGGGCGAGAGCGCCCGTCTGCCGACAGCCTCGGGCGAGTACTCGCTTCGGGCGATCTCAGCCCATCACGACCCCCGAGGCCACGATGTCATCGCCGGCGAGGCACTTCTCTACGACCTCGAGTCGCCCACGGCCGAGCGACTTCTCTATGCGACCGATACCGGAATCCTCACTCCGGAGATTCTCGAGGCGATCGACTCTCGCGAGTATGCCTGCGTGCTCATCGACGAGAGCTTCGGGCACAAGGTCGATCACGGCACCGGCCACTTCGACCTCGAGTCACTGCCGGTGAGCCTTGGCGATGCGCGCGGACGACGGGCGATCACTGACGCCACTCGAGTCGTCGCCGTGCATCTGAGCCACCACAATCCGCCGACACCTCTGCTGCGCACGCAGCTGCGCGCGATGGGAGCCGAAGTGATGGACGACCTCGAGCTGATTGACACGACGCAATCTCCGCCTCCCCTTCGTCACCTGGTCACCGGTGGCGCTCGATCAGGGAAGTCGTCCTATGCCGAGTCACGCGCGAGCCGCTTCGAGAGCGTCACGTACATCGCCACCGGTGGTGACCGTGCCGACGACCCCGAGTGGCAGCAGCGCATCGCCGCTCACCGCGAACGCCGACCGTCCCACTGGGTCACTCGTGAGACTTCGGATCTTGTTGAGGTGCTCGCCGAGATGTCCGGCGATGACGCCGTGCTCATCGACTGCATCGGCCTGTGGCTCACGGCTCGACTCGACGATGTCGAGGCCTGGGGCCACGAGACCGACCCGCAGGTGCTCGCGGGCGCGCACGCGGCCATCGACTCGCTCATCGCCGCACTCGTGGCCTGCCCCGCGCACCTCATCATCGTGACGAATGAGGTGGGCATGGATCTCGTGCCCGCACATGCCGGCGGCCGGCTCTTCCGCGACTTTCTCGGCATCTGCAACGCTCGCCTCGCTGCGATCTGCGACCCCGTCACGCTCGTCGTCGCGGGCCGCGCCCTCGACCTACCCCGGAGTGCCACATGACCGATGTCACCGCCCTGATCGACGCGATCGGCGTGCCGAGTGAAGCGTCGGCCGAGCAGGCTCGGCTGCGCCAGGGAATGCTCACGAAGCCGACGGGCGCACTCGGGCGACTGGAGGATCTCTCGATCTGGGTCAGTGCGGTGCAGGGCATGTGCCCGCCTCGGGCCTTCCTTCGGCCCCGCGTCGTGATCTTCGCCGGCGACCACGGCGTCGCGCGCACCGCGCAGACTTCCGCCTATCCGCCCGAGGTAACCGCGCAGATGGTGCTCAACTTCGTCAGCGGCGGTGCGGCAGTGAACGTGCTCGCTCGTCAGGCCGGAGCAAGCGTGCGTGTCGTCGACGTCAGCGTCGACGCCGACCCCTCCTACGCGGAGTCGATCGCCCCGGAGGTCGTTGCCCATCGCATTCGTCGTGGCTCAGGATCCATCGATCGCGAGGATGCGATGACGACTGCCGAGGCAGAGGCCGTATTCGAGCTGGGCCGTCGGATCGCCGACGAGGAAATCGACGCCGGTGCCGATCTGCTCATCCCCGGCGACATGGGCATCGGGAACACCACCCCTGCCGCCGCGATCATCGGCATCCTCGCTAATGCCGATGCCGCGACGGTCACGGGCAAGGGCACGGGAATCGACGACACCACCTGGATGCGCAAGTGCGCGGCAGTACGCGATGCCATGCGCCGTGGAGCCCCGCACAAGGGCGATCCGATCGGATTGCTGACCACGATCGGCTCCCCCGACTTCGCCGCTGCGACCGGATTCCTGCTGCAGGCGGCTGCCCGCGGGGTGCCTGTCATCCTCGACGGCACGATCAGCACGGCGTGCGCCTTGGTGGCCGATCGCCTCGCCTACCGTGCGAAGCAGTGGTGGCTGGCCGGTCATCGCTCGACCGAGCCCGCGCACTCGATCGCTCTGGATCGCCTCGGCCTCGATCCCGTCGTCGACTACGGCATGCGACTCGGCGAGGGAACCGGAGCACTCCTCGCACTGCTCATCGTGCAGTCGGCAACCGCCACCCTCCGCGAGATGGCCACCTTCGGCGAGGCCGGCGTGAGCGATCGCGATGCCTGATGCGCTGCGCTTGGCTATCGGCACGCTGACACGGCTGCCGGTACCTGCGCCACGGAACGTCGACCGTCGCACGGCAGGCATTGCCATGAGCCTGGCGCCGCTCGTCGGCCTTGTCCTGGCCGTGATCTGCGGACTTCCTCTGCTCGTGCGGCACGATCGCCCGCTGCTCGCGCTGCTGCTCAGCATCGTGTCCTTCGCACTGCTCGCGTGGGCCACCCGCGCCCTTCATCTCGATGGTCTTGCCGACACTGCCGACGCACTCGGAAGCGGAAAGCCGGCAGCCGCTGCACTGGAGATCGCCCGGAAGCCAGACATCGGTCCCTTCGGCGTCCTGGCGCTGATCTTCGCGCTGCTGCTTCAGATCACGGCCATCGCCTCGTTCGCGAATTCGCGCGATTCCTATCTCGCCTTCGTCATCGCGATCGTCGCGAGCCGAGTCGGGCTCACCATCGCCTGCACGCGCGCCTGGCCGCCGGCTCGTCCCGAGGGTCTAGGCGCCATGGTCTCGGCATCCGTGCCATTCGTCGTCGCGATCTCCTGGTCGGTGATCACCCTGGGGCTTGCCGGGTGGCTCCTCGGCACGGCAGGTCTCATCAGCGTGGCGTTCGGGCTGATCGCCGGCATAGCGGTGCTGATGATGTCCCGTCGACGTCTCGGCGGGGTGACCGGTGACGTGCTCGGCGCGACTATCGAGATCACGACCGCTGCGACTCTCGTCGCTCTCGCACTTGTCTAGCGGGTAGACGGCTGCACAAACGGCGGCTTCGCCACCGTGAACGACGATGCGCGACCTCGCACGTCGACGATCACGGTGTCGCCGATCGCGATCGACGAGTCGATAAGGGCAAGACCCACGCCCTGCTTGAGCGTCGGCGAGAACGTTCCGCTGACAACTTCGCCGATCACGGCACCGTCGAGCGACTCGGCATGCACGGCCATATGGGCACGCGGGATTCCGCGATCATTCGCGAGGATTCCGCGCAGTCGTCGAGCCGGACCGGCCGCCTTCTCTGCGAGCAACGCCTCGCGTCCGGCGAAGGCCGGCTTCTCCCACCCGATCGCCCAGCCGAGCCCGGCAGTGACAGGGGAAATCGTCGGGCTGATGTCCTGGCCATGCAGTGGGTAGCCCATCTCGGTGCGCAGGGTGTCGCGCGCACCGAGTCCGGCGGGGAGGCCGCCGATGCGCTCGGCCGACGCCACGACGGCGTCCCAGAGATCGACGAGGACGTCGTTCGGCGCGACCAATTCGAAGCCATGCTCGCCGGTGTAACCGGTGCGGCACACGACGACCGGGGCGTCATGCCAACGAGTCTGCGCCATCGACATGTAGTCGTGATCGAAGGGCAAGCCGAGATCGCGCATGACCTCATCGCTCTTCGGGCCCTGCACCGCGATGATGCCGTGGGTCAGGTGCTGGTCGTCGATCGTGATGCCCTCGGGCGCGGCCGCACGCAGAGCCGCCACGACTGTCGCAGCATTCGACGCATTCGGGATGATGAACACCGCATCGTCGGCCCACTTGTAGACAATCAGGTCGTCGATCACTCCGCCCGACTCATTGCAGAGCATCGAGTACTGCGCCTTGCCGACCGGGATCCGATCGAGATCATTCGCGAGCACCGAGTTCAGGAACTCCACGGCGCCGGGGCCGAAGACCGCGACCTTGCCCATGTGCGAGACATCGAAGACTCCGACAGCTGTGCGCACCGCAGTGTGCTCCGCCACCACGCCCGAGTACTCGATCGGCATGTCCCAGCCGCCGAAGTCGGCGGTCTTCGCACCGAGGGCCACGTGGCGATCGAACAGGGGCGTCTTCTTCAGCGCATTCTGGGTCACGTGCGAACGGTAGCAATAGGCTGAACGCATGACTCTGACACTCGCTGCCACCTCCCCCGCTGCCACCGTCTGCGATGCCCTGCTGGTCGGGATCGCTCCCGCCAAGGGCAAGTCGGTCGACGTCTACGCGCACGGCCTGACCGCTGCGCAGTCGCGCAAGCTCGCCGAGGCCCTGACCTCCGCAGGAGCATCCGGCAAGGCCGGCGAGACCACTCGCATTCCGGCCCAGGCAGGCATCAAGGCCAAGACGATCATCGGCGTGGGTCTCGGCGACTTCCGCACGATGAAGGGCTTCGAGTCGTATCGCCGCAGCGTCGGCAATGCAGTGCGATCCGCAGCAGGCATGAAGAAGATCGCGATCATCGCAACCCCCGACATCCCGCACCTGCGCCCGCTGGCCCTCGGCGCTCAGCTCGCCGCGTACTCGTTCACCGAGCACAAGGGGAAGTCGAAGGGCGCGGCTCCCGTGCCCAGCATCCTGCTGCTCGTTCCCGGCGCGGTCACCCCGGAGCAGAAGCAACTCATCGCCGAGATCAATGTCATCTCGCAGAGCGTCTTCCTCGCCCGCGATCTCGTGAACACTCCCCCGAATGCGCTTCCGCCGGTGGCACTCGCGAAGGCCGCGAAGGATGCCGTCGCCGGCCTGCCGGTGAAGGTCACTACCTGGGATGTCGCGGCGCTCAAGCGCGATGGCTGCGGAGGCATCCTCGGTGTCGGTCAGGGTTCGTCCAATCCCCCGCGCCTGGTCAAGCTCGAGTACGCACCTGCCGGTGCAACGAAGCACCTCTCGCTCGTGGGCAAGGGCATTACCTTCGACACCGGTGGCATCTCGATCAAGCCCGCCGCGCAGATGGACGAGATGAAGGGCGACATGGGCGGCGCCGCCGCTGTCATCGCCGCGGTGAAGGCCATTGCCGAGCTCGGGCTGAAGCTCAAGGTCACCGGCTGGGTGCCGACCGCCGAGAACATGCCGAGCGGCGATGCGATGCGCCCCGGCGATGTCATCACCATGTTCGACGGCACCACGGTCGAGGTCCTGAACACCGATGCTGAGGGCCGCCTGATCCTGGCCGATGCCCTGGGCATGGCCGTGCTCGAGAAGCCGACCCTGCTCATCGACGCCGCGACCTTGACCGGAGCCCAGGGCATCGCCCTGGGAGCACGGATCTCCGGAGTCATGTCCAACGATGACGATGCCCGCGCCCAGGTGTGCGCCGCCGCCGACGCCGCAGGCGAGGAGGTCTGGCCGATGCCCCTCTCCGAGGACTTCCGCCCTGCCTTCGACTCCGCCACGGCCGATCTCGCCAATATCGGCGACCGCTTCGGCGGGATGATGGGCGCCGGCGTCTTCCTCCAGGAGTTCATCCCGAAGGGCCAGCCGTGGGTGCATATCGACATCGCCCGGCCCTCCTTCAATGAGAAGGCCGCCTACGGGTACACCCCCAAGGGCGGCACAGGCGCCGCAGTCCGCACCTTCGTTCAGGTCGCCCAGGAGCTTGCGACAGAATAGAGGTACCGAATCACGTCGATTCGGGCGTTCGCGCACCTCGTAGAGACAGTGGGAGCCCCCGTGGCACATGCAGACCTGGTCATCCTCGGCGGCGGCAGCGGCGGCTACGCCTGCGCCCTTCGGGCAGCAGAGCTCGGTCTCTCGGTCATCCTGATCGACAAGGACAAGCTCGGCGGCACCTGCCTGCACCGCGGCTGCATTCCCACCAAGGCCCTGCTGCATGCAGCCGAGGTCGCTGACTCCGCCCGCGAGAGCGAGCAGTTCGGCGTCAATGCGTCACTGCACGGCATCGACATGGTCAAGGTCAACGAGTACCGCGATGGTGTCGTCGGCCGTCTCTACAAGGGCCTGCAGGGTCTCGTGAAGAGCCGCAACGTCACGTTCGTCGAAGGCGCCGGTCGCCTGGTCGGCCCGAACACCGTCGAGGTCAATGGCGAGCAGTACACCGGCACGCATGTCGTGCTGGCCACCGGCTCCTACGCGCGCACGCTTCCCGGTCTCGAGATCGGCGGTCGCATCATGACCTCCGACCAGGCACTGAACCTCGACTACGTTCCCGGCCGCGCCATCGTGCTCGGCGGCGGCGTCATCGGCGTCGAGTTCGCCAGTGTCTGGAAGTCCTTCGGCTCCGACGTCACCATCATCGAGGGCCTGCCCCGCCTCGTGCCGAATGAGGACGAAGCCTGCAGCAAGGCACTCGAGCGCGCATTCCGCAAGCGCGGCATCAACTTCTCGACCGGCGTGCGCTTCGCCTCGGCTACCCAGGACGACACTGGTGTGCACGTCACCCTCGAAGACGGCAAGACCTTCGATGCCGACGTCCTTCTCGTCGCCGTGGGCCGCGGCCCGAACGCCACCGGCATGGGCTTCGAGGAGCAGGGAGTCGCCATGGAGCGCGGCTGGGTGCTCGTCGACGAGCGCCTGCGCACGAATATCCCGAGCATCTTCGCCGTCGGCGACATCACTCCTGGCCTGCAGCTCGCGCACCGCGGCTTCCAGCACGGCATCTTCGTCGCCGAGGAGATCGCCGAGCTGCGCCCGATGGTCATCGCAGATGTCAACATCCCGCGAGTCACCTACTGCGAGCCCGAGATCGGCTCGGTCGGCCTGACCGAGGCCGAGGCCAAGGCCGCCCACGGCGACTCCGCCATCGCGACCTACGAGTACAACCTCGGCGGCAATGGCAAGAGCCAGATCCTCGGCACCGCCGGCTTCATCAAGCTGGTGCAGCTCAAGGACGGCCCGGTCATCGGCATCCACATGGTCGGCTCGCGTATCGGCGAGCAGATCGGCGAGGCCCAGCTCATCGTGAACTGGGAGGCCCATCCCGAGGATGTCGCCAACCTGATCCACGCTCACCCGACCCAGAACGAGGCCATGGGCGAGGCGCACCTTGCACTCGCAGGCAAGCCGCTCCATGCTCATGCCTGATACCTGCACTATTCGCACGACCGCTGTACCCGCGTAGGGCCGATCAGGCACCGCGCACCACGATCAGCAGTACCTCGGACAAAGGGCCACAAGCCCGAATACGAAGGAGCAGCAGAACATGTCGGTTTCGGTCACCATGCCCCAGCTGGGCGAGAGCGTCACTGAGGGCACGATCACGCGCTGGCTGAAGAATGTCGGCGACACCGTGGTGGCCGACGAGCCGCTGCTCGAGATCTCCACCGACAAGGTCGACACCGAGATCCCCGCACCCGCCTCCGGCGTGCTGCTGTCGATCAACGCCCAGGAAGACGAGACCGTGCTGGTCGGCGCCGAGCTCGCGATCATCGGTGCTGCCGACTCCGCACCCGCCGCTGCTCCCGCACCTGCCGCACCTGCACCCGTGGTCGAGGCTCCGTCCGCACCCGCGGCACCGGCTCCTTCGGCACCCGCCGCCGGAGGTGCGGCAACCGCCGTCGTCCTCCCCGCACTCGGCGAGAGCGTGACCG
>JBEGLG010000244.1:0-4299 GCA_041183645.1 Actinomycetota bacterium
CAGATCGATACCGGTCGTCGTCGCGTGCTGGAGTGCGACACGGTGATCTTCACCGGTGACTGGATTCCCGACTACGAGCTCGCCCAGAGCAATGGACTGCTCTTGGATTCGGGATCACGCGGCCCTGTCGTCGATACCGCGCTCCGCACGAGCCGCGAGGGAATCTTCGCCGCAGGCAATCTCCTGCATCCTGTCGACACGGCTGATGTCGCCTCGCTCGACGGCGTGCATGCGGCGCGGCAGGTGGTGCGCTGGCTTGCGGGGGAGCAGGCGCCCGAGACCGCCGCGCGAGTACTCGCCGACGCTCCGTTCACCTGGGTGAGTCCCGGTCTGGTGCGCACGGGCGATGTAGCGCCGGCCCGCGAGCGGATCCTGCTCTGGTCGTCGGAGTACCGGGCATTGCCGAAGTTCGTCGTGCGCCAGGGCACCCGGGTGCTCGCCCGGCGCACGCTGCCCTGGCCGGTCTCGCCAGGCCGGGTCTTCCGCCTGCCGTGGTCGATGGTGGAGCCTGCTCGCGGCTCGGAGGACATTCGCATCTCGCTCGCCTGAGCGTGGATACCTCTGTCAGGCCTTGAACCCACTAGTTGATCAGACTAGTCTGTTTACATGAGCATGACCGTAGGCCTCTTTGACGCCAAGACCCGTCTGTCCGAGCTCGTCGATCAGGTGTCCCGCGGTGGCGATGACATCGTCATCACGCGGCGCGGCAAGGCCGTAGCGAGACTCGTGCCGATTGACGAGTCGTCGGCTGTTGAGCGGTCACTCGAGTTGCTGCTGGCCGCACGTGAATCGTCGTCGCCCGGCCCGGGCTCGCTCCGCGAACTGATCGACGAAGGGCGCCACGAGTGAGCTGTGTTCTCGATGCCTCCATGGCCCTGAGTTTCATCCTCGCCGATGAATTCACCGCCGACGCCGAGCGCTCACTGACGCTGATCGCAGCGCACGGGGCGGTGGTCCCCGGCCTGTGGGAGTTCGAGGTACTCAATGGGCTTCGATCAGCCGAGCGTCGGGGGCGCATGACTGAGGCCGGTATCTCCAGTGCACTTCACGGCCTTGCCGGCCTGCGCATCGAGACCTATCGCGAGCGACTTGACGGTGCTCAGGTACTCGCGCTTGCCCGTCGCTTCGAATTGAGTGCCTACGACGCGAGCTATGCCTGGATTGCCCTGGAGACTCACTTGCCGCTGGCTACGCGCGATGTGCAGTTGGGTCGAGCAGCAACGCAGTTGGGCATTGCGCGCGTCTAGTGGCGCGGCCATCCGCCAGGCCCGTGCGTATGCGAGAGTTGCCCCGTGGATCTGACCATCGACGTTCATGAGGAGCCCTCGGCGACCGTGGTCACCGTGGGCGGTGAGCTCGACGTCCATACGGCGCCCAGCCTGCAGGCAGCCCTTGGCGCCCTCGACACCAGCGGGCGCATCGTGGTCGACCTCACCGCGGTCTCGTTCCTCGACTCCACCGGCCTGAGCGTCTTCGTCAATGCCCTCTCCGATGCCCGCGAGCGTGAGGCCACCTTGGCCGTAGTCGCGAACGCCCCTCGCGTGGTCAAGGTGTTCACCCTGACGGGCCTCGATTCGGCCCTCTCCCTGTTCCCCACGCTCGCCGAGGCCCTTGACGCCTGACCGCGAAATGCGGCGTTATCCAATCGTCACCTCAATGAGACGTACATCTCATTGAGGTCCCCTCTCGCCTCTAGGACGCGTGCGTAGACTCCCTCGCGTTGCGGTCATATGTGACCGCGCCCACATAGAGGAGACCCATGATCGAGTTGACCGGAAGCAACCTGACGCTCGTCGTCATTGTTGCCGTCATCGCGCTCGCTGCCCTCGTCGTCGCTGCTGTTCTCGTCCGCGAGGTTCTCGCGGCCGATGAGGGCACCGACAAGATGAAGGAGATCGCAGCAGCCGTCCAGGAGGGCGCCTCGGCGTACCTCAACCGACAGTTCAAGACCCTCGCGGTCTTCGCTGTCGTCGTGTTCTTCGTGCTGTTCCTGCTGCCGGCAGACACCACGGGCGAGCGCGTCGGACGAAGCATCTTCTTCCTGGTGGGCGCGGTGTTCTCCGCCATCACCGGCTACATGGGCATGTGGCTCGCCGTCCGCGGCAACGTCCGCGTGGCTGCAGCCGCGAAGGACTCCGGCGAGCAGAAGGCCATGAAGATCGCCTTCCGCACCGGTGGCGTGGCCGGCATGTTCACGGTCGGCCTCGGCCTGTTCGGTGCCGCACTCGTCGTGCTCGTCTACAAGGGCGACGCACCCAAGGTTCTCGAGGGCTTCGGCTTCGGTGCCGCGCTCCTCGCCATGTTCATGCGTGTCGGTGGCGGCATCTTCACCAAGGCCGCTGACGTCGGCGCGGATCTCGTCGGCAAGGTCGAGCAGGGCATCCCCGAAGACGACCCGCGCAACGCAGCGACCATCGCCGACAACGTCGGTGACAACGTCGGCGACTGCGCCGGCATGGCAGCCGACCTCTTCGAGTCGTACGCCGTGACCCTCGTCGCAGCGCTCATCCTGGGCAAGGCAGCTTTCGGCGAGCTCGGTCTCGTCCTCCCGCTGATCATCCCGGCCATCGGTGTCATCACCGCGGTCATCGGCATCTTCGCGGTCTCGCCGCGCGCCACTGACCGTTCGGGCATGTCGTCGATCAACCGCGGCTTCTTCCTCTCGGCCGTGATCTCGGCAGTGCTGGTGATCGCCGCAGTGTTCACCTGGGTCCCCGCAAGCTGGGATGACATCGCCTCCATCGGCGGCATCGACGCCGTGACCTCGGGCGACACCATCAACCCGCGCCTGTTCGTGATCTTCGCGGTAATCATCGGCATCCTGCTGGCCGCACTCATCCAGCAGCTCACGGCCTACTTCACCGAGACCAACCGCCGCCCGGTCGACGATGTCGCCAAGACCTCGCTCACCGGCCCGGCCACGGTCATCCTGTCGGGCATCTCGCTCGGCCTCGAGTCGGCTGTCTACTCGGCACTGCTCATCGGTGCTGCGGTGTACGGCGCGTTCCTGGTCGGCGGCGGCTCCGTGCTGCTGTCGCTCTTCGCGATCGCACTCGCAGGCACCGGCCTGCTGACCACCGTCGGCGTCATCGTGTCGATGGACACCTTCGGCCCGGTCTCCGACAACGCTCAGGGCATCGCCGAGATGTCGGGCGATGTTCACGGCGAGGGCGCAGCAGTGCTCACCCGCCTCGACGCCGTCGGCAACTCGACCAAGGCCATCACCAAGGGCATCGCGATCGCGACGGCAGTGCTGGCCGCGACCGCGCTGTTCGGTGCGTTCCGCGATGCGATCATCGGCGCCACCAGCTCGTCGGGTGCCAATGACATCCTGAACACCGTTAAGGATCCGTGGCAGTACGCGGGCATCCTCGACGTCGCCTCCCCGGCGAACCTGGTCGGCCTCATCATCGGTGCCGCAGTCGTGTTCCTCTTCTCGGGCCTGGCCATCAACGCGGTGTCCCGCGCTGCCGGCGCAGTGATCTTCGAGGTGCGTCGCCAGTTCCGCGAGCACCCGGGCATCATGGAAGGCACCGAGAAGCCGGAGTATGGCAAGGTCGTCGACATCGTCACGCGCGACTCGCTTCGCGAGCTCGTCACCCCGGGCATCCTCGCGGTGTTCGCACCCATCGCCGTGGGCTTCGGCCTGGGCGTCGGCGCACTGGGCGCGTACCTCGCCGGCACCATCGCCACGGGCGTACTCATGGCCGTGTTCCTGTCGAACTCGGGCGGTGCCTGGGATAACGCGAAGAAGTTCGTCGAAGACGGTCACTTCGGCGGCAAGGGCTCGGAGGCTCATGCAGCCACGGTCATCGGCGATACCGTCGGCGATCCGTTCAAGGACACCGCAGGCCCCGCGATCAACCCGCTGATCAAGGTGATGAACCTGGTCGCGCTGCTGATCGCTCCGGCTGTCGTGGCCATGAGCATCGGCACGGCAGAGAACGTCACGCTGCGCTGGATCATTGCCCTCGTGGCCGTGATCATCGTGGTCACCGCGGTCGTGATCTCCAAGCGTCGCCCGATCGCCGTGGGCGATCAGGAGGCGGTGAACGCCTAGTTCCACCTCTGTCTGAGGCCCGGTCCCTTCGGGGGTCGGGCCTCAGACATTTTTCCTAGGGGTCACATTTGTGCCTTCCTCAGGTACAGGCGTCCGGCGTGCCCCAGAATGTCCCCTTCACTGAGGGCATGGAGGCCAGACGTGCGCAAGTCGAATACGACCCTTCGCCGACTCTCGACGCTCGTCGTCGGGGCAATGGTGGGCACCGCCGTCTTCGTGGGCGCGCTGGCCCCGCCGGC
>JBEGLG010000245.1:0-5314 GCA_041183645.1 Actinomycetota bacterium
TCCTGCTCCTCGTCACTGACGCTGAACCAGTACTTGCGCAGGATGATGCCGTCCTCGATGAGCAGTCGCTCGAAGATCGGTGTCTGGTGCAGGAACCGTCGGTATTCCTCGGGAGTGCAGAAGTTCATCACGCGCTCGACACCGGCACGGTTGTACCAGGAGCGATCGAACAGGCGGATCTCGCCGGCTGCGGGCAGGTGATCGACATAGCGCTGGAAGTACCACTGCGTGCGCTGACGCTCGGTCGGGGTGGGCAGTGCGACGATCTGGGCGACGCGCGGATTCAGGTACTCGGCGACACGCTTGATCGCGGATCCCTTGCCCGCTGCATCGCGGCCTTCGAAGAGCACGACCACGCGTAACCCTTCGAGCCTGATCCACTCCTGCAGTTTTACGAGTTCCGCCTGCAGTCGATAGAGCTCGTCCTCGTACACCTTCTTGGGCATGCGCTCGTTCTGCGGATCCTTCGACGTGCTCTGGGATCCCATGGGATGCCTTTCGTCAGGCGACCTGAATCGATCGCTTCGCCAGGCCATAAAAGTAACCGTCGATGGTCACCGATGGTGCGGTATCCGGAACGGTCGCTGCGCCGAGGGCGATGAAGAGTGGCGATAGGTGCTCGACAGTGGGGTGCGCATAGGGCATGCCCGGTGCCTGATGGCGGTAGTCCATCAAGGTGTCGAGATCTCCACGCGCCATCGCCTCCTGTGCCCAGAGATCGAAGTCGACCGACCAGCCCGGAGGCACGGCGTCGGTACTCCAATCGCGCAGGTACGGGAGGCCATGCGTGAGAAAGCCTGAACCGATGATGAGCACGCCGGCATCGCGCAACGGCTGCAGTCGGCGGCCGATCTCCATGAGCGAGGCCGGATCGTGGGTCGGAATGGAGAGCTGGAGCACGGGGATATCGGCCTTGGGGTACATCACCTTGAGTGGCACCCAGGCTCCGTGGTCGAGGCCTCGACTGGCGTGCTGATGCACGGTCATGCCATCGGGGATCACCGAGGTGACGAGTGCTGCCAGTGACGAGGCATCGGGGGTGGCGTACTGCATCGAGTAGTACTTCGGGTCGAACCCGCCGAAGTCGTAGATCAGCGGTGTCTTCGCGGAGGTCGCTGACAGGCTCATCGGTGCCTGCTCCCAGTGGGCGGAGACGATGAGGATCGCCTTAGGCCGGGGCAGCTCGCCTGCCCAGGCACCGAGCTGAGCTGTCCAGAGACGATCATCGAGCAGGGGAGGCGCGCCATGGCCGAGGAAGAGAGCGGGCATGCGGTCGATGTCGGTACTCATGGTTTAAGTATCAACTACCAATAGTTGAAGTGTCAACTATTGGTGACGCGGACCGGGTGCTCGAAGGACTGATGCGGAGCGAACTTCGCGACCAGGGGCAGGAAGAGCTTGAGGAACAGGGGAATGGCCAACATGAGTCCGACGGTGCCGACGCCCCAGGCACCGCCGATCAGGAAGGCCACGAGCAGCATCGCCGCGTCGATGATCACCCGGGCAACCGGGATGGAGAGATGAAATCGGCCCAGCGACTGCACGAAGAGGTCATAGGGGCTCGCACCGAGCCCACTGGAGTACATACAGGCTGCCGCAAACCCCAGCAGCGGGGCCGCCAGGCACCACACGGCCAGGCGCAGCTGCCAGGAGTTATCGGTGAGACTCCACGACGTGGTCTCGAGAACCCACGTGGTGGCGTCGACCGAGAGGCCGATTCCGAAGAAGGAGACCACCGTGCCCAGGCCCGGCTTCACCCCCAGCGCCCAGGCCAGGAGCACCAGCACCATGCAGGCAGCGATCAGGGCCGTGCCTACGCTGATGCCGGTCTTACGGCTGATCCCGGAGAACACGGCATCGACCGGGGCGACCCCGAAGGCGGTGTCGAGGAGCAGGGCGACTGCAATGCCGGCGCAGACGGTTCCGAGAATCAGGATCCCCCAACTACGAGGGGATCTCATCGCTGCCGACTGCACGGACCCAGTCTGCACCTGCCTGTACGCTCGACCTTACGCGCACTCGACCAAGAGGTGAACAGATGCTTAAGACCGTCGGTTACATCGACGCCGGAACGGGTTCCTACCTGCTGGCGGCCATCGCCAGCGGCACCGCAGGCATCTGGTTCTTCATCCGCTCGAAGTGGGCGCAGATCCGTGGTCGCGGGCCGGGCAAGGCCACCCCTCAGGTCACGGAGACCACCGAGTCAGCTCCTACCGAGCAGTGAGCTCGCAGCCCACGGCCAGCTTCCGCGATCCCGAGAATGCTGCCTTTCACCACGACGGCACCTGGTACCGCATCGCGAGCCCGGCCTCCGCTGCGGCTCTCGACACTCTGCGCGGCTCCGAGCTCTATGGCGCACTGATCTCCGAGCGAGCGCTCATTGCCTTTGATCGCGTCGAGGGCGATGAGGCCGCTCGAGTGCTCGAGGCCTTCGCCCGCACTGCCGGTCGTGAGCCGATCGCCGATTCCCGCGTCTTTCGAGTCGAAACGGTCGAGGTCATTACCTACCCGTGGGAGTGGCCAAACTCCCTGCTCGAATCAGCTGCTCAGCTCACGCTCGACCTGCGCTTGCGACTGCTCGACATCGGACTCGACCTCAAGGACGCGTCTGCGTTCAATGTGCAGTTCGACGGACTCTCTCCCCGCTTCATCGACATTGGCTCGGTTGAGACCTGGCGTCCGAATCCGTCCTGGAACGCCTCGCGTCAGTTCATCGAGCACTTCATCAACCCGCTCGCCGTCGGCGCCGGCGATCACGTGACCGCGGCTGATGCCTGGCAGCTCTCGCGTCATCGCGGTCTGCGATCCGATGCAGCCCGACAGTTGCTTCCGAAGGGCAAGCGCCGCAGTCTCTCGCTGCTTCTGTTGCAGGCCACCACTCGTCCGACCTCCAAGGCGCCCAGCGAGACCACGTTTGCCGGCGAGGCGAACAAGAATCGCGATCTCGCGCTTTCCGCGACGAAGGGCCTGACCAAGCGACTGGCCAAGCAGATCGCGAAGCTGCATGGCAAGGCACATGCCACCACCTGGGTCGGCTACGGATCACGCGAGCACTACGAGGAGAGCGACCTCACTCGCAAGTCGGCCTTCGCCGCAGACTTCATCAACGCCTATCCGGGCCGCGAACAGCTTGTGCTTGATGTCGGCGGTAACGACGGCTTCACGGCCTCGCGTCTCGTGCGCGATGCGAAGGCGAACGTCATCGTGATGGATGCCGACTCCGGTGCCCTCGATGTTCTCTATGCCGGTGTCTCGACCAATGCCGACCTCGCCGGGCGCATTACCCCGATCCTCGGCGACATCACGAACCTGAGCCCGGCGTCCGGGTTGCTCGATGCGGAGTTCGCTTCGTACCTCTCGCGCGTGTGTCCCACGGCGGTGATCTGCCAGGCAGTTCTTCACCACGTTGTCATCACCCAGGGCACCCCGATGCCGTTCGCGATCGAGGCCCTCGCCCGATTCGGAGCACCGGTGCAGATCGAGTTCGCCACCGAGGACGATGAGAAGGTTCGCCTTCTTCTGAGCCAGATTCCCAACTGGAGCGGCGACTATTCCACCGCGGCGCTCCTCCGGGCGCTGAGGGCCCGCTTCGCGCATGTCGACGAAGTGGGCACCACATCTGCCACCCGTGTCGTCGTCAACGCCTGGAACTGACATGCTCCGCGAACGGCGCAACCTGAGCGCGCGTGATACTGCCGCGTGGATACTCGCACCGTTCATCCTTGTCATCGTCATTCCATCGAACGAGAAGATCGCGAGCAACCAGGTCTTCTTCGCCGCCCATGGAGTCTCGGCCATCGCGTGGCTTCTGGTTCTTCTCCTCGCGATCACCGGCCTCTGGCTGATCCTCTTCGCCATCTTCACGCTCATCCGCCGCAAGGCCAGCGTGCGAGTCTTCGACATCACGGCGTCTGTCGTGATGCTCCTGTCGACCTGGTTCCTCCTCGGAAACCTCCTCGCGCGTTCCCTGTTCTCCTCGATGCCGATTCTGGGGCCGGTGGTGGGCCTCCTCGCGGCACTCGTGCTGACGGAGCTCTCCCGTCGCATCACCATGGGCCTGATCCTCATGCTCTTCGCCGCAGCCGCCGCAGCCGTACCCCTCGTGCTCACCCTCGTAGGCGGAGTCCCCTCGACAGCGAATCAGCTGTCCTTCTCCGCGGATCCCCAGCGACCGAATGTGGTGTGGGTGATCTCCGACGAACTGCAGTACCCGTTGGTCATGGATCAAGCAGGTGCCGTGCGGCCCGAATTTCCGAACCTCCAGCGCCTGCAGAAAATCTCGACGACGTACACGCATGCCTACTCTGCTGCGAACTACACCGACTACGCCGTGCCCGCCCAGCTCAATGGCATTGCGGATGTGCCGAAGGTCGGAAGCGATCGCATGGACAAGGTGCGTGCCGGCATCGGAATAGTCCCGGGGCTTGGCTCCAAGTACTCGGTCGTGATGGAGTCTCCGATCTATCACTTCGAGTGCGACACCAACGACTGCGCCAGTGTCGGCAATGACCAGCAGACCAGTGTCATCACTCGCTTCGTGAACTTCGCCAAGGACACTGCGGCCGTCGCCGGCCGCGTCGCACTCGCGCCGCCGTTCAGCAACGCCTTCCCGGAGCTCGACGGAAAGTGGCGCGATTTCTGGAGCGGTGGCGACGAATTCGGCGATAACGCCGAGGGGCATACCGTCGGCAAGGCCATCAGCGGCATCTACTCGGTGCGCAAGGCGAGTCCTGATGCACCGTTCTTCGCGCTCTGGCACACCATTCGCACGCATGCGCCGTGGGCAGTCGATCGCGAGGGGAAGCTCATCTACCCCGCAACACTGCCGGTCGTCGAGGGCTCGCACATGGTCGGTAGCGACAAGGCCGGTCTCTACACATCGACCGAGCTCGAGTCGATTGAGCGTCGCCTGTGGGCGAATGCCGCAATCGACATGGATCGTCAGCTCGGTCAGCTTCTCGACTATCTCGAGCAGAACAACCTGATGGACAACACGATGATCGTGTTCACTGCCGATCACGGGGCAACCATGTCGAGCACGATCGACCGTCGAGTCGGCGACACCTTGGAGCAGCGGTGGTCGGAGATCGCGCATGTGCCGCTGATGGTCAAGGATCCGCATCAGACGAGCCCCGCCGTGGTCACTGCACCTCGCTCCACCGGTCAGATCGCGCGAACAGTTCTCGACACTGCGGGTGCCACTCCGTCCTCGTCCCTTTCCCTCGCTCCGAGCCTGACCAGCGAGCCCGCCGAGCCGCCGGTGTTCAGCACCGTGGCCGGGGGAGTGGCCACGCCCTGGGTCTACGCAGGAGCA
>JBEGLG010000246.1:0-3414 GCA_041183645.1 Actinomycetota bacterium
GACGACGACACCCTGCGCCCCATGGGTCGTGCGACCGGCGGCGTCATCGGCATGCGCTTCCGCGAGGGCGATGCGCTGCTGGCCATGGATGTCGTGCGCGACGACACCTTCGTCGTCACCATCACCGATGGCGGCTTCGCCAAGCGCACCGCGGTGGGCGAGTGGGCACCCAAGGGCCGTGGCATTCTCGGTGTCCGCGCCATGCGACTCGTCGAGGAGCGCGGGTCACTTGTCGGTGCTCTCATCTGCGAGGCCACCGACCAGGTATTCGCCATCGCCTCGAATGGTGTCGTCATCCGTTCCAGTGTCGAGGGCATTCGTCCGTCCGGCCGCGACACCATGGGCGTGAAGTTCATGAACCTCTCCGAGGGCGATGCGGTCGTGGCGGTCGCACGCGGTGGCGAGTCCGACGACGATGATGAGTCCGATGACACCGAGAGTGTCGAGGGCGCCGTGGAGGCCGCAGTCGCCGAGGCATCCGGTGATGAGAACTCCGAGGCCGCACCCACCGACGCTGACTGACTCATCGACGAAGAACTGGAGTAAGACGTGAGCGACGCAGCCCGAACACCTCGGCGTGCTCGGCTGTATGTCACTCATGTCAACGCCTGGTCGATCACCAAGGCCGCATTCATGCTCGCCCTGGCTATCGGCATCGTGCTGATCGTCGCCGTGACCGTGCTGTGGCTCCTGCTGAACTCGATCGGTGTCTTCGACACCCTCGCCCGCAATGTCAACGATGTCGTGGGCAACTCGGCGAACACCATCGATCTGGTGGGCCTGCTGAGCTTCCCGACCGTGATCGGCGCGACCGTGGTGGTCGCGTCGGTCGAGATCGTGCTCGTCTCGATCTTCGCCGGGCTCTTCGCGGTGATGTACAACCTCTCCGTGGGCCTGACCGGCGGCATCGAGGTCGTGCTGAGCGACGACTACTAGGCGGATCCTGCCCAGGCCACCTCGCGACCCGGCCGGGTCGGTGGCCCCGGGTCGCGATGAGGCCAGTTGGACGCCCTCGTGGGGCACTGGGTATTGTTTGACCCCGTTCGGGCCCATAGCTCAGCCTGGTTAGAGCGCTTCCCTGATAAGGAAGAGGTCGGAGGTTCAAGTCCTCCTGGGCCCACGTGAAGAAACTGCTGCTCATCGTGCTGCTGGCTGGCATCGGCTATGTCGTTTACCGCCAGATCACGGCGAACAGGGCAGAGCAGGATCTGTGGTCGGAAGCGACCGTCGAGCCTGATCTCCGCTAGGAAGTCTCCACACCCGGGGCTTTAGCTCAGTTGGTAGAGCGCTGCCTTTGCAAGGCAGATGTCAGGAGTTCGAGTCTCCTAAGCTCCACAAGAAGAAAGACCGCCCACGGGCGGTCTTTCTGCATTCGGGGCATCTCGTCTAGTGATCGTGTCGGTCGACCTTGCCGAGGATGTAGCCCTCGCGGAGGGCATAGGACGCTGCTGCTGCGCGATTGGGCGCATCGAGCTTGGCCAGGATGTGCTCGACATGCGTGGTCACGGTGCGGCTGCTGATCACGAGCGCCTCGCTGATCTCGCCATTCGAGAGGCCTTCAGCCGCGAGAGTGAGAACCTCGAGCTCACGACGAGTCAGTGGGCCGATGTCGATGGCATCGAGGCTGATCACCGTGTTGATCGACTGCTCGCCCTTGCAGGGCACGACGCGAACGCGGAACCAGTCCTCCTCGTCGGGCCAGACGAAGGATCCCCACGAGTTGTGCACGGCTGACTTCTGCGCGACCTGGATGAGATCGGTGCCCGATTGCAGCAGCTTGTGCCCGGCAAGCCCAGGAATGCTCACGGTCTCGCCGGCCGAATCGAGGCCGATGGCCATGCTTCCTGCGCCAAGCAGCATCGAGATCCACTTACCCGACTGCATCGGGTCGACGAGATTAGCGAGGGTGGCGCAGAGGTGGGCGATTGCATCGCGAGCGATGTCGCTGGGATGTTCCGTGCTCAGGGTCGAGAGGTTGATGACTCCCGTGAAACGACCGTCGGCCGTGCGCAGGCACATGGTCATGCCCTCCGCATATCCGGCGGGGTAGAGCACATCGGCCACGGCCCAGTTGTCGAGTGGATCGCCGGGGAGATCGCGCATTCGCACCGGCTTGCCGGTGTCGGGCAGCCGGAGCGCGCGCATGATGTCGTGGAACTGCGGGCTGTGCAGGTCATCGAGCACCTGCTGGGTGTACCCCTCTGAGGCGATTTGTACGGATTCCTGGGTGATCGGATTGATGGAGACAATCTCGGCCGCCTCGAAGGGCACGAGCCGGCGAAGCTCCTCGAGGATGGCGGCGGCCCGCTCATTGACACTGCCCGTGTCAGAGGTGATGGCGCCGACGGCCGCAACAGTGCCCATCGCCTCGGCAACGGTGACGGTACTCACGAGGGCATCGTGGCAGCGGCCAGGACGGGGCCGCAGGCATTTCACGGCGAATCAATCATTCGTAACCGAACAGAAATCAAAAATCTCTGAAGATGCGTATTTCTACGTATGGTCACGGCCTCTCGTGAGGACGACCCTTGGCTCACCCTGCGCCATCGTGCGCATTTGTCCCTTTTGTGGAGGCTCAGTGAACCGTCGTCTGATTGCATCAGCAGGTGTCATCGCCACGACCGCAATGCTTCTTGCGGCGTGTGGTGGCAGCTCGAGTTCGTCATCGTCATCCGCAGCACCCGCTGGCTCTGCCGCCGCCTCGGCCGCAGCATCCGCCAGCGGAGAGCCGATCACCATCGGCGCTGCGATCGCCCAGTCCGGCCCGGCAGGTATTGCCGACCACAAGGACTGCTGGAACGGCGCCCAGCTGGCCGTCGACCAGGTGAACGCCGCAGGCGGCGTCAACGGTCGTCCGCTGGCACTCGATGTCACCGACATCGACATCCTGTCGCCCGAGGGCATCACCGCCGGCTTCCAGAAGCTGACCGGCGACAAGGTGAGCGCCATCGTCAGCCCCTTCGTGATCATCCCGCCGCCCGCCCTTGACGCGGCTGCCGCCTACGGCGCCCCGTACATGAGCGGCGATACCAACATCGACGCCCAGAAGATGCGCGAAGCTGATCCGGCGAAGTACGGCAACTACTTCACCGATCCGGCCGAGACCTTCTATGGCGCAGGCCTGCCGGTGTTCCTGACCCAGCTGTCGGATGCCGGTACCTGGAAGCCGACCAACAACAAGGTCGACATCGTGCGCGGCGACACCGCGTACAACAAGAACATCGCCGACGCTGCGATCGCTGCCATCAAGGCATCGAATGGCAAGTGGGAGCTCGGCGAGGTCATCGACATCACCGCCGGTACCAAGGACTGGGCTCCGGTCATCTCGAAGCTGAAGGCCTCGAACCCGGGTGTCGTCGTCGTCGATCACTGGATCGGTGCCGAACTGGCCTCGTTCTCGCAGCAGTTCGCCGC
>JBEGLG010000247.1:0-3855 GCA_041183645.1 Actinomycetota bacterium
TCCCCGCGGCTGACGCCGACGGCGAGGACGAACCCGAGGATCCCGAGCAGGCCGTCAGGGCCAGGATGGGCAGGACAACGAGGGCGATAAGCGACTTCTTCACCCCGTGAGCCTACCCAGCGGCTGAGCGGACTTCGTCGATCAGCCTGTCGACACGCTCGTCGACGCTGGCAAAGGGGTCAGCGCAGATCACCGACTGCTGCGGGAGGTCGTTGATCTTCATCTGGGCCCAGTCGACGGTGAAGTCACGCGCATGCTCGGTGGCCGCGCGCACGAAGTCTCCCCGAAGTCTCGCCCGGGTGGTCTGCGGTGGATGGCTCACCGCCGCGGAGATCTCAGATTCATCGAGGAGCCGGGCGGCGAGGCCTCGTCGCTCCAGTACCGGGAAGAGGCCGCGCGTCGGGTTGATGTCGTGGAAGGCGAGATCAAGCTGCGCGATGCGCGCAGAGTCCCAGCCGAGGTCATGTGTCTCGAGATAGCGCGACAGGAGCCGATGCTTGATGACCCAGTCGAGCTCGGTCTCCACGGGCTCCAGGTTGCCGGATTCAATCGCCGTGAGTCCTCGAGCCCACAGATCGAGGGTCCAGGCATGGTCCGGGTCGGCACTCTCGTCACTGGCCTTGAGCCACGTGCCGCAGATGTCGAGGTAGTGCCCTTGAAGCTCCAGTGCTGACATGCGCCGGCCATCGGCCAACTGCACGTGCGTGCGCCCCGTGATGTCATGGCTGATCTCTCGAATCGCCTTCATCGGATTCTCCAGGGCGAGATGGGCGAACGAGACTCCCGACTCCAGCGCGGAGAGCATCAGGTGGCCCATGCCTACCTTGAGCCGGGTCGTGACCTGACTCATGTTCGAGTCGCCCACGATCACATGCAGTCGACGAAACCGGTCAGCGTCGGCATGGGGCTCATCGCGCGTGTTGATGATAGGCCTGCTGCGGGTAGTGGAGCTCGCCACAGATTCCCACATGTGATCGGCACGCTGGCTGAGGCAGAACACAGCGCCGTCGGGCTGGGGAAGCACCTTTCCCGCACCGGTAAGAAGCTGGCGTGAGACCAGGAAGGGAATGAACTGCTCGGTGAGTGCGACAAAGTCGCTGACACGCTCGACAAGGTAGTTCTCGTGACAGCCGTAGCTATTGCCCGCCGAGTCGGTGTTGTTGCGGAAGAGATAGATGTCGCCTTCGACTCCCTCATCACGAAGGCGCACTTCTGCGAGATCGGCCAGCTCCTGCACGATTGCCTTGCCGGCTTCGTCCTGGGCGATCAGCTCGCGCAAGGAGTCGCACTCGGCCGTGGCGTACTCGGGGTGACTGCCGACATCGAGGTACAGCCTGCCCCCGTTGACCAGGAACATGTTGCTGCTGCCACCGCGGCTGACCACCGTGCGAAACAGGTAGCGCGCGATCTCATCCGGGCTCAGTCTCCGCTGACCCCGGAAGGTACAGGTAATGCCGTACTCGGTCTCCAGGCCGAAGATGCGCCTGCGCATCAGGCCGGCACGACGAGGCGGGCAGTGCTCACTGGCCGCCCTTTTGCACGAACGACTTCACGAAGGCCTCGGCGTTCTCCTCGAGCAGGCTGTCGATCTCGTCAAGAAGATCATCGACACCCGAGTCAGAGACCTGCGCGCTGACGCGAGGAGCGATCGAGCTTTCGCTGTCGCGTGACGGACTGCCGCTGGGGATCTGCTGCTGAGGCATGTTCCTAGGCTAACCCTGCTCGAGGGAAAGCGCCGCGAGAAGCACCTCGATCGAGGGACTCCTCTCCAGCAGGTCGCCTACAAGATCCTGCGTGCCACGCAGCGGATCGAGCGTGGGCACGCGCACGAGGTGCTCGAATCCGGGCACGTCGAAGACCACGGAATCCCACGATGCGGCCACGAGCGACTCGGGATAGCGCCTGACGCACTCGCCGCGGAAGTACGCGCGCGTCGAGACGGGCGGATCGGTCTCGGCAGCGGACACCTCCTCGTCGGTGAAGAGACGAGCGAGCCGGCCGCGCTCCTCGAGTCGACGCGCCAGGCCCTTCTCCGGTCGGATGTCGGAGTACTGCAGGTCGATGAGCTGAAGTGCAGGGGCATCCCAGCGCAGACCGTCGCGCGCTCGGTAGCCCTCGAGCAGCCGGAGCTTGGCCACCCAGTCGAGGACTCCCCCGCAGTTCATCGGGTCTCCGCTCAGGGTCATCAGGATGAATTCCCAGAGCCGGAGAATCTCGGCCGTCTGCGGATCAGGGTTGTCGCCCACCCACGAGGTCGCTCGGTCGAGGAACAGCGACTGAAGGTCGAGGGCCGTCATGCGGCGGCCATCAGCAAGCCTGAGTCGATGTGTGAGCGTCAGATCGTGACTCACGTGATGCATCTCCGATACCGGATCATCGAGCGAGAGGTCATCGGAACGCAGGTATCCGGACTCGATCATGCCGAGCACGAGTGAGGCACTGCCGAGTTTGAGCAAGGTCGCCGTATCGCTCAGGTTGGCGTCACCCGTGATGACGTGCAGTCGGCGCGACTTCTCGGGATCGGCATGCGGCTCGTCACGGGTGTTGATGATCGGACGACGGATCGTGGTCTCGAGACCTACCTCGGTCTCGAAGAAGTCCGCACGCTGGCTGATCTGGTATTCGAGGACTCGCCCTTCCTGCCCCTTGCCCAGACGTCCGGCACCGGTGAACACCTGCCGGGTGACCAGGAAGGCCGTGAAGAGGCGCACCACATCGGCGAATGGTGTCGTGCGCGACATGAGGTAGTTCTCGTGACAGCCGTAGGAGGCGCCCTTGTTATCGGTGTTGTTCTTGTAGAGCAGTATCTGCGGACTACCGGGGATCCGCGATGCGAGCTCGGCCGCCTCGGCCATGATCATCATTCCCGCGCGATCATGGAGGGTGGCCTCGCGAGGAGTGACGCACTCAGGTGCCGAATACTCCGGATGCGCATGATCGACATACAGGCGCGCGCCATTTCCCAGGATCACGTTGGCGGTACTGAAGTCCTCGTCAGTGAGCTGGCTCGGGTCGGCGTCGGCTCGGCTCATGTCGAAGCCTCGCGCATCGCGCAGGGGTGACTCCGGCAGGTAATCCCAATGCGCCCGATGCTGGCCGGCGGGCACGTGCGCGACCGCATAGGCGTTCACGACCAGACCCGAGGCCTGCATCGCGGTCATCGCGGGATCCGAGGGGACACTGATGCCGTATTCGGTCTCGATGCCCATGACTCGATGGACGCTGCCGGTGCCCATCGCTACAGGTACGTGCCGGTGCTGCCGACATCGACGATCGAGCGACCGGACTCACTCCCCTGGCCTCCGTGCACCAGCGTGCGGATGTAGACGATGCGTTCGCCCTTCTTGCCTGATACGCGAGCCCAGTCATCAGGGTTGGTCGTGTTCGGGAGATCCTCGTTCTCGCGGAACTCATCGAGGCATGCCGCCCGAAGGTGCTCGACGCGGATTCCCTTGCCTCGACCGCCGATGAACTCCTTGATCGCCGACTTCTTGGCCCGCGAGACGATGTTCTCGATCATCGCGCCGGAGCTGAAGTCACGGAAGTAGAGAATCTCGCGATCTCCGTTGACGTAGGTGACCTCCAGAAATTGATTCTCGGGAGCGTCGGAGTACATCAGGTCGACCGCGCTGGCGATCATCGACGCGCAGGCTTCCTCGGCCGAGCCGTGATCGGCAATCTCATCAGGATGAATCGGGAGCCCTGCGGTCAGGTACTTCGCGAAGATCTCACGCGCCGCGGTGACATCGGGCCGATCGATCTTGATCTTGACGTCGAGTCGTCCGGGGCGCAGGATCGCGGGATCGATCATGTCCTCGCGATTCGAGGCGCCGATGACGATGACATTCTCGAGAC
>JBEGLG010000248.1:0-11702 GCA_041183645.1 Actinomycetota bacterium
ACCGTCAGCGGGAAGAAGTCGAACTGGTCCTTGGGGTTCTTGGACGCAGTGGTGGCCGAGAGCAGCATGGTCTCGTCGTCGAGGTACACGGCGACGGAGCCTGCAGCCTGGCGTGCCAGGCGACCGGTCTCGAAACGGATGGTGCGGGTGCCGAACGACCCATTGTCGATAACGGCTTCGGTGATCTGGGGACCCTCCACGGGTGCCTCCTGTTCTGTTGACAGGGGCGCACACGTCTTGCGGCCGGTGGCGGTCATCGATCGAGGCCCACGGGCATCAAGCCCGGAGGTCACTACCGAGGACCGAACTACTGGCGCGCGATGTCGCGGCGCCCCGGATTCTCGAGTGATTCTTGTCTTCGGATGAAGTTATGAAGCGGTGCCGGTGGAACGGCACCGTGTACTGCGGCTGTTTCCGCGTTGACGGCAACAGGAGAAGGATTCAGGAGTCGGCACCCGCGAGGGCGCCGACTCGCCGAACACTTAGCGACGAATGCCCAGCTTCTCGATGATCGAGCGGTAGCGGGCGATGTCGGTCTTGACCAGGTACTGGAGCAGACGACGGCGCTGTCCGACGAGGATCAGCAGGCCGCGGCGGCTGTGGTGGTCGTGCTTGTGAGCCTTGAGATGCTCAGTGAGATCCTGGATGCGCTTGGTCAGCATCGCGATCTGGACCTCGGGCGAGCCGGTATCTCCGGGCTTGGAGCCGTACTCGGCGATGATCTGTGCCTTGACGGCGGAATCGAGTGCCATGACTTTCCCTTCGGGCGCGCTGCTACGCAGCACTTTCGTAATCGACACGTATCGCGAAGCGCCCGCTTCACGACCGTCTGGAGACCCCAGGCTATCAGCCGGGCTCCAGGGGGAGAAATCCGTCAGTGACCCTCGACGGAATCGGGTATTTCGGACTCCCCCGCCAGCGCCTCGGCCTGGATCTCCAGATCCTCGATCGCGATGTCGTCAGGGCCGGGCCGCAGCCGGGCCGAGACGATGAGGTAGATCAACGCCCCCAGGCCGACCAGGATCGAGGTCCAGTCGTTCAGGCGCAGGCCGAGGATGTGGTGCGCATCGTCGATGCGCAGGCTCTCGATCCAGAATCGGCCGATGCAGTAGAGCAGCACGTAGAGGGCGAATACCCGGCCGTGCCCCATCCGGAAGCGCCTATCGGCCCAGATGAGCACGAGCACCATGGCGAGCAGCCACAGCGACTCGTAGAGGAAGGTCGGCTGGAAGGTGGCGTACTGCTCGTAGCCGGCCGGGCGATGGGCCGGGTCGATCTCGAGTGCCCAGGGCACGGTGGTCGGCTTCCCGAAGAGCTCCTGGTTGAAGTAGTTGCCCCAGCGCCCGATCGCCTGGGCGAGCGCGATCGCGGGTGCCACCGCATCGGCCACCGGCGGCAGTGCGACTCCGGCACGGCGCGCGCCGATCCAGGCGCCGAGCGCGCCCAGGGCCACCGCACCCCAGATGCCCAGGCCGCCATCCCAGATGCGGAAGGCGGCGATGAGCCCCTTGCCGTTCGGGCCGAAGTACAGCTGGTTGTCGGTGATCACGTGATACAGGCGACCGCCGATGATGCCGAAGGGCACCGCCCAGATCGCGATGTCGGTGATCGCGCCGGGGCGCCCGCCGCGTGCGACATAGCGCTTGCCACCGAACCAGACGGCGATGATGATGCCGGCGACGATCAGCAGCGCGTAGGCGCGCACCGGAATCGGCCCGAGGTTCCAGACCCCCTGCGACGGACTGGGGATGAACGCGAGAACCTCAGACGACGTCATCGGGAATCCTCGGGCTCAGTGATCGCAGCGACTACTTGGTCGCGGCTGCCACTGCCTGCTCGAGCTTGGCCTGATCGGCGGCGACCGACGGATCGATCTCGGTGCCATTGATCTTGACCAGCGGAGTGCCCGGGATGTTGGCGTCGTAGAACACCTGGGTGGAGTTCAGCGCCCACGGCTGGTAGGTACCCGCGGCCAGGCAGCTGTTGAACGTGTCGAGTGCGGCACCGGTGATACCTGCGGTCGCCGCGAAGGACTGCAACTGCGCGTCGGTGAAGCCATCGCCCTCAGTGGCCGGCGGGTTCGCGTAGACGGCGTTGTGGAACTCCTGGGTCTTGCCGGCGTCGATGGCACAGCCCCAGGCCGCCGCGGCACGCACGGACGAGTCGTTCTTCAGGTTGCGATCGAGGAAGGTGGTCGGGCGCCAGATGAGCTGCACCTTGCCGTCGGCCGCGAGCTTCTCGATGCCGGCGCCATTGGCCTTCTCGAGGGCCTGGCATGCCGGGCACTGGAAGTCTTCCCAGATCTCGAGCACCGGCACAGCGGTGTCGTTCGGGTTCAGCGAGACGCCGTAGGCGAACTTGTTGTCCTTGTTGAACGCACCGGTGGGCACGGGGGCATTCGGGTCGGCCGAGGCGCTCGAGCCACCGCCCGAAGAGTCGCTCGACGAGTTCTTGGCGATGACCGCGATTCCGATGATGCCGAGCACGACCACCACGACGACCACGGCACCGATGATGCGGGTCATGCGCTCGCGCTTCTTCTCCCCCGCATTGGCGGCGTTGCGCGCGGCCTCGGCCTTGGCGCGGCGATCGCTGTTCTTGTCAGCCATGGTCATCCCTCGGTTGTCGTGTTCTGAGTATCACCGTAAACGACGACTGATCAGTCGCGGTCGTCGGACGGCGAAATGTCGAGGGCGAACCTCGTGCGCGGCCAGGCCACGAGCCAGACCCCCATGCCGGTGAAGAGGAAGTCCCGGAGGATCTCCGAGGTGTAGCGCCAGTTGCGGCCATCGCCGGAGATGTCGCCGCCACCGCCGAAGCAGCCGCAGTCGATGTTGTAGCCGCGGATCCAGACACTCGCGATTCCGAGGATGAAGGCGGTCATCAGGCATGCCGTGAGGAATGCCGCCCAGCGCACGAACAGGCCCATGAGGAGCAGCAGGCCGAGGATGACCTCGGAGATCGGCAGTGCCCAGCCGAGGATGTCGGGGATATTTCCGCCGAAGACCCGGTAGGCGACGATGGCGTCGCGCGCGCCTCCCGGCTCGAAGAGCTTCACCGCACCGGCGTAGATGAGCACGGCCGCCAGGATCAGCCGGAAGGCAAGGCCGACCCAGGGGTTGCCGAGGATCTTCCTCATGCACGCACCCCCTCGGCGAGCTCGCGGGTCAGGGCATCGATCGCGAGGCAGGCCTCATCGATCGTGGCCGCATCGAGCACTCGCTTGACGAAGGCCGATCCCACGATAACTCCGTCGGCGTACGAAGCGACGGTCGCTGCCTGCTCGCCTGTCGAGACACCGACGCCGACGCAGATCGGCAGGTCAGTGGCCGGTCGCGTGCGTGCGACAAGCTCGCCCGCGGCGGAGCCCAGCGTCGTGCGCGCACCGGTGACACCCATGGTCGAGGCGGCGTAGACGAAACCCGACGTCGACTCGATCACCTTCGCGATGCGGGCATCGGTCGAGGACGGAGCCACGAGGAAGATGCGTTCGATGCCGTGCGCATCGGTAGCCGTGATCCAGTCACCGGCCTCCTCAGGGGTCAGATCAGGCGTGATGACACCGAGCCCGCCGGCCGAGGCAAGTCGAGTGGCGAAACGATCGACGCCGTAGCGCTCGATCGGATTCCAGTACGACATCACCACTGCAGTGGCACCCGCCGCGACGACCTGCTCGACGACCTCGAGCACGATCTCCGGAGTCGTGCCTGCGCGAAGCGCGATGTCGACGGCCTCCTGGATGGCCGGGCCGTCCATCAATGGATCGGAATACGGAAGACCGACCTCGATGATGTCGCAGCCGCTTGCCACCATCTGGTTGATGAGGCGCACGCTGTCGGCAGCGGTCGGGAAGCCGGCCGGCAGGTAGCCGATGAGTGCAGCGCGATTCTCGGACTTCGCGTGGGCGAAGGCCGCGGCCAGTGACGCGTGGCGGGTCATCGTCCCTCCGACACTTCGACACCGGCACCGAGATCCATGCCGAACCAGCGCGCAGCGGTCGCGACATCCTTGTCGCCGCGACCGGAGAGATTGACGATGATCAGCCCGCCCGGGCCGAGTTGCTTGCCCAGACGCATCGCCCCGGCCAGGCCGTGCGCGGTCTCGATCGCGGGAATGATGCCCTCGGTGCGGCACAGCGCCGCGAAGGCCGCCATGGCCTCGGAATCGGTGACCGGCTCGTAGACCGCGCGCCCGGTGTCGTGAAGCCAGGCATGCTCGGGGCCAACGCCCGGGTAGTCGAGGCCCGCGCTGATCGAGTGCGACTCGATGGTCTGGCCCCATTCGTCCTGCATGACATACGTGCGCGCACCGTGCAGAACGCCCGGCGAGCCCTGCGCGAATCGAGCAGCATGCTTGCCGGTCTCGACACCTTGACCACCGGCCTCGTAGCCGCGCAGCTGCACCGACGGATCGTCGATGAATCCGCTGAACAGCCCCATGGCATTGGAGCCGCCGCCGACGCATGCCGCCACGGCATCGGGAAGTCGACCCTCGGCGGCGAGGATCTGCTCGCGTGCCTCGCGGCCGATGACCGAGTGGAAGTAGCGCACCATCTCGGGGAACGGCGCCGGGCCGGTGACCGTGCCCAGGCAGTAATGCGTGTGCTCGACCGAGCTCACCCAGTCGCGCATGGCCTCGTTGATGGCGTCCTTGAGCGTGCGCGAGCCGATCGTGACGGGCACGACCTCGGCACCGAGCAGGCGCATGCGCGCAACGTTGAGCGCCTGCCGCTTGGTGTCGGCCTCGCCCATGTAGACCGTGCACTCCAGGCCCATGAGCGCGGCCGCAGTCGCGGTCGCCACGCCATGCTGACCCGCGCCGGTCTCGGCGATCATGCGGGTCTTGCCCATGCGCTTAGTCAGAAGTGCCTGGCCAAGAACGTTATTGATCTTGTGCGAGCCCGTGTGATTGAGATCCTCGCGCTTGAGATACACGGTCGCGCCCCCGCACTCGGCGCCGAAGCGACGAGCGAGGGTCAGCGGATTCGGGCGGCCGGTGTAGTCGTGCTCGAGACCGGCGAGCTCGGCACGGAAGGCCTCGTCGACGATCGCCGCGCGGAAGGCAGCATCGAGCTGATCGAGTGCGGCGGTCAGTGCCTCGGGCACGAAACGACCGCCGTAGGGGCCGAAGTGGCCGGCGGAGTCGGTGACGGTCATGTGGTCTCCCCTGCTGCGATGAGTGCGGCGACCGCTGCCCGCGGATTTCCGTCCTTGACCAGGCTCTCGCCGACGAGCACGGCGTCGGCGCCTAGTGATGCGTAGTAACGCACGTCGTCGGCATCGCGCACACCGGACTCAGCGACCTTGACGCATTCCGAGGGGATGAGAGGAGCGATGCGTTCGAAGGTGCCGCGATCGACCTCGAGGGTCTTCAGGTTGCGTGCATTGACGCCGATGATCGTGGCGCCGGCCGCCACTGCACGCTCGGTCTCGGCTTCGTCGTGCACCTCGACGAGCACGCTCAGACCCAGCGACTCGGCGAGTGCGAGCATCGAGACGAGTTGCTCCTGCGAGAGCGCGGCAACGATCAGCAGGATGAGATCGGCGCCATGGGCCTTGGCCTCGAAGATCTGGTACTCGCTGATCATGAAGTCCTTGCGAAGAACAGCAATGCCCACGCGCTCGCGCACGGCATCGAGGTCGGCAAGGCTGCCACGGAAGCGCCGCTCCTCGGTCAGCACGCTGATCACCGATGCACCTCCGGCTTCGTAGTCGGCCGCCAGGGCTGCCGGATCCGCGATCGGTGCGAGATCGCCCTTGCTCGGACTCGTGCGCTTGACCTCGGCAATGACGCTGACGCCCGGACGGCGCAGGATCGCCGCGACATCGCGTGCTGGGGCGGCAGCAGCGGCGCGGGCCTTGACCTCATCGAGGCTGATCTGCGCCTCTCTCGAGTCGACATCGATGCGCACGCCGGCGCAGATGTCGTCGAGAACGGTCATGGGTCAAGGGTATCTGTCGCGTGCGGGGCCGCCCGTTGGCGGTGGTCGGGACGAGCTCAGGCCGCGGAGCCGAGATAGGGCACGAAGTTGCGCACGATGCCGAAGGCGAGGATCGCAATGAGGACGATGATCATCGCCCGATTGCGCAGGCGGAAGGTGCGCATGCTCACGGCCGGGGTCACGCCGCGCCAGGCACGCAGCATCCAGCGCACCCACAGCACGACGACAAAGGGCACGAAGATCAGCAGCAGGATGTTGTGATCGGCGGCGGCCACGACATCGCCGTGCATCAGCGAGTGCAGCCCGCGCAGGCACCCGCAGCCCGGGCAGTCGATGCCGAAGAGGGCCTTGGTCGGGCAGAGCGGGTAGTGGCCGGCCTGATTCGGATCGACGGCGGCGAGATATCCGAGTGCACCCGCGGTGATGCCTGCGGTCAGCAGCGGCGCGACGAGACGTCGGCTCCGTGGGCGGGTGTCGACGCGCTCGGTCACGGCCGCGGCCTCGACGGCGACATCAGTGCTCATCGGGCCAGACTACGTCGCCATCGGAAGTCGCACCGTGAATCGGGCCCCGCCCTCGGGGGCAGCACCCGCCTCGGCCGAGCCGCCCAGCCCGCCGGCCAGCTTGCCAACCAGGGCCAGGCCCAGGCCAGTGCCGACAGGGCGCACGCCGCGGTAGCGCTCATGGAGAACTCCTGGCTCGAAGGCCACCTCGACATCGTCGTCGGTCAGCCCCGGCCCGCTGTCGCGCACTTCGAGAATCGCGTCAGGGCCCTCGGCTCGAACTGCAAGCACGATGACCGAGCCGGCCGGCGAGACACGCAGTGCGTTCTCGGCGAGGTTGTCGAGGATCTGGCGTGCGCGCATCGGATCAGTGGTGATGAGCAGCGGGCTCTCGGGTCGCTCGACGCGCAGCTCGACCTCATGCCGCGACGCGCGATCGGCCCACACGAGCGCGGCATCGGCGACAAGCTCATCGAGATCGGTCTCGACCGGGTTGACCCGGAAGTCGACTGCGCCCAGGCGCGCCAGGTCGAGTAGGTCGGTGACCAGGCGATCGAGTCGCTCCGCCTCGGAGACGACCGTCTGGGCCGTGCGCTCGACCTCATCGGCCGGCACGATGCCATCGGCCATGGCCTCCGCGTAGCCCTTGACTGCGGTCAGCGGCGTGCGCAGCTCATGCGAGACCGAGAGCAGGAAGTCGCGCTGGCGCCCTTCGGAGACAGACAGTGCCTGGCTGAGTCGATTGAGCGAGACAGCGATATCGGCGATTTCCTGCGGGCCCTCCGGATCGAGGCGCACATCACGTGCGCCCTGCGCCATCTCATTCGCAGCATCGCGTGCCGCGCGCAGCGGACGCGTGAGCCTTCTCGCGGCGACGTACCCGATCGGAATCGCGATGAGCAGACCGAGGATCAACGCGATGACCACGCGACGGATGACGTCGATCGCGGTAACGCCCACGACCGACACCGGCTGCTCGAGCACGACAGCCATGCTCATGCCGATCGGGCGCGCCTCGACGAGAACCTCGACTCCGGCGGCGCGACCTTCGGTCGTGACGGATGCACCGCCCAGCACGCGCTGCACCTGCGCAGGAGTGAGTCCGGGTACCGCGACGCCGGGCATCATCACGATGTAGCCCGTCACATCCTCGGCTTGCAGGGTCTCGGCCAGCGGCCTGGGCAGTGGCTCGTTGTGCCCGGGCTCGAAGGAATCGCGCTGGAGTGCCGAGACCGTGAGATCGGCAAGACGCGCGAGTGAGCCATGTGCCTGCGACAGTGCCGTGGAGCGCACGAGCGGGTAGGAAATGAGCCCGGCAATCACGATGGCGAGCGCCGCGATCGCACTTGTCATGAGCACCGTGCGCGTGACGATGCTCTGGCGCGAAGGCCTGACTTCGGTACTCATGTCGGTGACGGCTGCTCTCAGAGTTCCGCGGAGTAGCCGACGCCTCGCACCGTGCGAATCGGGCTGTGGTCGCCGAGCTTGCCGCGCACCTGTGCCACGTGCACGTCGACCGTACGCGTGCCGACGATGGCGGCGTAGCCCCACACCTCGGCGAGGAGCTGCTCGCGGCTGTAGACCCGGCCGGGGTTGCTCATCAGGTGGGCCAGGAGATCGAACTCGGTAGCAGTGAGATCGAGCGACTCCCCCGCCACCGAGGCACGCCGGGTGACCGGATCAAGGGAGATCTCGCCCAGGACGAGCGGGCCTTCGCCCATCTGCGCGCGAGTAGCGCGCCGTACGACGGACTTCACGCGTGCGACGACCTCGCGCGGACTGAAGGGCTTGGTCACGTAGTCGTCGGCACCGAGCTCGAGTCCGAGCACGCGATCGACTTCGTCATCGCGCGCAGTGCAGAACAGCACCGGAACCCAGTCATTGTCGGCCCGAAGCTGGCGGCACACCTCGGTGCCGTCGATACCGGGAAGGCCCACGTCGAGGATGATCGCGACAGGATGCAGCTGACGAGCCGCCGCGAGCCCGGCTACTCCATCGGATTCGACATGGACCCCGAAGCCCTCGCGCGAGAGGTACATGCGCAGCAGGTCGGAGATCGCTCGCTCGTCCTCGACGACCAGCACTAGCCCCTTCACGGTTTCCACAGGCACACCCTGTCATGAATGCGCGAGCAGGCGCACGCACCGCGGTCGGGTAGAGGTCAGGGAAGTGTTAGCCGCGCGTAAGGTTTGCCGTGGAGTGCACGGCGAGAGCTTGGAATGGACGAGCTGCCCGATCAGGCGTGAACGGGGCGCTTCTTGCCCAGGCCGGCCATGGCCATGATCTTGCCGACCACTGCGCCCAGCACGAGGATGCCGACGGCAACCCAGAACATGATCCAGTTCGCCATCATGACGCCGAGGGTGCCGAGGATGAACGCGATCGTCGTGAGGACGACGACTGTCCAGGCAGCGGGAGTGGAGCCGTGATCGTCATGATGCTCGGTGGTCATGGCGCAATCTAAGCAGATGGCGCCCGACGGACTCCTGCTGCGCGGGCCGAGGCATGCATCACACGTGTGATCACGAGTCGAGGGTCGGATCCTGGCCCTGGTCGAGTGCCTGCCAGGCGGTGAGCTGACGGGGATGGGCTCGGTCGTACTTGCGCCCTAAGCCGGGCCAGGTGCGCCCGCGTACGCAGGTCGCCAGACCTGCCGCCAGCACGAGCAGCGAGGCCAGGAGCGTCGGCATCCACCACCAGGTCACCGTGGCGCCCGTGAGATCGGGAAGGCTCTCGCCCGCATGCGACTCGGCAGCCGCGCGGATCAGACCGGCGGACGCCACCGCGAACCATGCGGTGGCCACCACCGAACCGGCACCGGCGATCGCCACCACTGCCCCGATGATCACGCGCCCCCAGGTCTTGGTGGCCACGATGCCGGCGAGACCGGCGGCGGCAATCCAGCCCGCCATCGAGGCGAGCGGCGCGATGTCGTGACCGCTCAGTTCGACCCGTGTCGAGGCCGGACCGCCGGTAACCATCGGGATCGCCACGCTCGCCCAGGGCATCGAGTACCCGAGCAGGAGCAGCGCGGCACCGATGACGAGTGCCAGCAGCGCATTCCTATACGCGAGCGGCATCGTCACCCCGACTAGGGCGCATCGTCGCCGCGATGGCCACGGCGCGCAGCACCGCTGCGGCCTTGTTGGCGCACTCGGCAGCCTCGCTTTCGGGGATCGAGTCGAGGACGATGCCGGCACCCGCCTGCACGTAGGCCACGGAGTCCTTGAGCACCGCGGTGCGGATCGCGATGGCCATGTCGACATTGCCGGCGAAGTCGAAGTAGCCGACGCAGCCGCCATAGAGGTTGCGACGGAGCGGCTCGAGCTCGTCGATGATCTCCATCGCGCGCGGCTTGGGCGCGCCTGACAGCGTGCCCGCAGGGAAGGTCGCGGCCAGCGAGTCATAGGCCGAGGACGACGGCGCGAGCGTTCCGGTCACGGTCGAGACCAGGTGCATCACATGCGAGTAGCGCTCGACCTGCATGAACTCGACGACGTTGACCGTGCCCGGCGCGCAGACGCGGCCGATGTCGTTGCGCGCGAGATCGACGAGCATCAGGTGCTCGGCGCGCTCCTTCTCGTCGGCGAGCATGTCGTCGGCCAGCGCCGCATCGTGCTCGACCGACTCGCCGCGCGGCCGCGTGCCCGCGATCGGGTGCACCACGACATGCGCGCTGCGCACCGTGACCAGTGCCTCGGGCGAGGAGCCCACGATCTCGAAGGCAACCGAATCCGAGAGTCGGCCCGAGGCCTCGTCGGCGGCAACGCGATCGTCGACCGGCAGTCGAAGCAGGTACATGTACGGGCTCGGATTCGTAGTGCGCAGAATGCGGTAGACGTCGAGTGCCGGTGCAGGGCATGGCGTGCTGAAGCGCTGCGACAGCACGATCTGGAAGGCATCGCCGGCGCGGATGTACTCCTTCGCTGTGTCGACTGCCGCGAGGTAGTCGGCGTGCACGGTCGAGGCAGTGACCACGGGCACCGCGGCGCCATCGAAGGAGACCACGGTCGCCGGCGCGGCCGCACCGAGTGCGGCCTCCATCGCATCGAGGCGCGTGACTGCATCGAGCCAGGCGGCATCGACATTAGCGTCGGAGTCGTCGTAGTTGATGGCGTTCGCGATCAGCATGATCGAGCCATCGGCGTGATCGACCACGGCGAGATCGGTCGCGAGCAGGAACGACATATCGGGAATGCCGAGCTCATCGGGGTTCTCGTCGGGAATGCGCTCCCAGCTGCGCACGGTGTCGTAGGCCAGATAGCCCACCATGCCGCCGGTCAGCGGAGGAAGGCCCTCGATCGGCTCGGTATGCAGCAACTCGATCGCATCGCGCAGTACCTCGACGGGCACATCGCCCTCGGGTACGCCGTGCGGAGCGCGGCCGAGCCAGACCGCTCGCCCATCGCGCTCGGTCAGCATTGCCGCGCAGCGCACGCCGATGAACGAGTAGCGCGACCACGAACGGCCCTGCTCGGCTGACTCGAGCAGGAAGGTGCCCGCACGATCGCCGCACAGCGTTCGGAACAAGCCGATCGCGCTCTGTCCGTCGGCCAGGAGTCGGCGCACCACGGGAATCACGCGACGCGACTGCGCCAGCTCACGGAAGGAATCAAGGTCGGGAGTCACGACTCCCATGGGAACGGTCACTGTCCGGCAATCGTCAGCGCGACGGCATCGAAGCAGGTGCGATCACCGGTGTGGCAGGCGCCACCGGTCTGGTCGACCAGGAGGAGAAGGGTGTCGCCGTCGCAGTCGAGGCGCACCTCGCGCACGAACTGGCGATTGCCCGAGGTCAGGCCCTTGACCCACTGCTCGCCGCGACTGCGCGAGTAATAGGTGGCCTCGCCGGTCGCCAGGGTGCGCTCGAGGGCCGACTCATCCATCCAGGCCATCATCAGCACCTCGTGGGTATCCCACTGCTGGGCGATGGCAGGCACGAGGCCCTGCTCGTTGAAGCTCACCCGGGCGATGAAGTCTGCGGACATGGGGACATTCTGCCGTCTGCACGAATGCCGCCGGCCTGCGCCTCGCTACAGGCGAACCGGGATGCCGGCGGCGGCGAGCTCGCCCTTGACCTCGGCGATCGAGAGAGTGCCGAAGTGGAAGATGCTCGCGGCGAGCACGGCATCGGCCCCGGCCTGCACGGCGGGCACGAAATCGGGCAGCTGTCCCGCACCGCCGCTGGCGATCAGCGGAACGGAGATCTCGCGGCGCACCATCTCGATGAGCTCGATGTCGTAGCCGGCCTTGGTGCC